>JARRMH010000156.1:0-5824 GCA_037386205.1 Woeseiaceae bacterium
TCGGTGCCGGGCACCGGCTGGCTGCTGTACGTGGCTGCGTTCACCGTGGTCGCGGCAAGCCTCGTCGCGCTGCGCCAGGGCAACCTCAAGCGCCTGCTCGCTTACTCGACGGTGGCCCAGTTGTCGTACGTCGTCATGGCGGCGGCCATTCTCAAGCCGCTGGCCGAAATCGGCGCGGCCGTGCACATGGTGGCGCACGCGTTCGGCAAGATCACGCTGTTCTTCGCCGCGGGCGCGATCTACGTCGCCTCGAAAAAGACCGAGGTCTTCGAGCTGCGCGGTATCGGCCGCCGCATGCCGTGGACGATGGCGGCATTCACGGTCGGCGCACTCAGCATGATCGGCGTCCCGCCGACGGGCGGCTTCGTTTCCAAGTGGTTCATCCTCGCAGGCGCCTTCCAGAACGACAACTACATGGCCATCGCTACGATCATCGCCAGCACGGTTCTCAATGCGGCGTATTTCCTGCCGATCGTCTACCTCGCGTGGTTCACGCAGGAGAAGGAAGCGCCGGCCATCGACCACGGCGAGGCGCCGCTGCCGGCCGTCGCCGCGCTGACGATCACGGCGACGCTGACGATCCTGCTGTTCTTCTTCAACGGGACCGTCCTCGAACTCGAGCGGCAGGTGGTCGCGGGGATGACACCATGAACGAGCGACAACCCGACCACTGGCTGGTGCGGCCCGCGACGATCCGGTGGATCTGGCGCGTGTCGATTGCCGTGCTCGCCCTGACCGTGCTGCTGCAGCTCGTCATCAAGGTGAAGGGCTACTTCGGCGTCGACGGCTGGCTGGGCTTCGGCGCGGCATTCGGTTTCCTGTCGTGCCTGGTCATGGTGCTCGTTGCCAAGGTTCTCGGTTTCGTGCTCAAGCGGGACGAGGATTATTACGAGAGAGGCGCGGGCGATGACTGACTTGCTGTCTCCTGCGCTGATCCTCGTGGCGGGCGCCGCCCTCACGGCGCTGCTCCGCGGCCAGCTGCGCAACGCAGTCATACTGCTGGCGCCGCTCGCCACCCTGTGGGCAATCTGGCAGGTGCCCGACGGCGTGGGCGCGACCATTACCTTTCTCGACAACTACGAGCTGCAGCCCGTCGAGGGCAGTCCGCTGCGGCGGCTGTTTGCCACGATCTTCGCGATCATGTCGTTTGCCGGGGGACTGTATGCGTTCCGCCAGGCAAAAGGCTACGAGCTGGCGTCAGCGCAGGCCTATGCCGCGGGCGCCGTGGGCGTCTGCTTCGCCGGTGACCTGATCACGCTGTTCCTCTACTGGGAGCTGATGGCGCTGTTTTCCACCGTCATCGTCTGGTGCGGGGGCACGCCGGCGGCGCGACGCGCGGGCATTCGCTACGCCATCATGCACCTGCTCGGCGGCGTGATTCTCAAGGTCGGCATCGAGGGCATCGTCATACACACCGGCTCGATCGAAATTCAGCCGATGCTCGCCAACAACTTCGATACCTGGATGGTAATGATCGGCATCCTGATCAACGCGGCCGCGCCGCCCGTGTCGGCCTGGCTCGCCGATTCCTATCCCGAGTCGAGCCCGACGGGCTCGGTGTTCCTGTCGGCGTTCACGACGAAGACCGCGGTTCTCGCCCTGATCCTGTTGTTTCCCGGCGAGCCCGTGCTGGTCTGGATCGGCCTGTACATGGTCATGTACGGCATCATCTATGCGCTGCTGGAGAACGATGCGCGCCGCATCCTGGCTTACTCCGTGGTCAACCAGGTCGGGTTCATGGTCTGCGGCGTCGGCATTGGCACGGCCATGGCGCTGAACGGAGCCGCGGCGCATGCGTTCGCGCACATCATTTACAAGGCCTTGTTGTTCATGAGCGCGGGCGTCGTCGTTTATCGTACCGGCAAGAACCGCTGCACGGATCTCGGCGGCCTGTTCCGCACGATGCCGCTCACGACCATCTGCGGCATCGTCGGCGCGCTCGCGATTTCGGGCTTCCCGCTGACCTCGGGTTTCACGACCAAGACCATGATCTCGCAGGCCGCGATCGACGAAAGCCTCGTGGTCGTCTACTTCCTTCTGGCGGCGGCCTCGGCGGGCGTTTTTCTCCACGCCGGCATCAAGTTCCCGTGGTTCGTCTTCTTCCAGAAGGATTCGGGACTGCGGCCCAAGGACGCGCCGTGGAACATGGGCGCCGCCATGGTGCTGTTCGCGGCGCTCTGCATCCTGATCGGCGTATTCCCCGAGGCCTTTTACCGCTTCCTGCCGTACCCGGTCGACTACACGGCCTACGAGCCCGGCAAGGTGCTGTTCTACCTGCAGTTACTGCTGTTCTCGGGACTGGCGTTCTTCCTGCTGCTTCCCCTGATGAAGCGGACGCGGACGATCAGCCTCGATACCGACTGGTTCTGGCGCGTCGGCCTGCTCAATGTCGGGAAGTTCCTGTACGACGTCATCGGGCGTGCCGGCCGCTCACTCGAGACAGCCGTCATGTCGGGCGCGCGCAACGTGCTGCTGATGCTGATGGGCCGGAGTGGCGGCAGGCTCGGGCTGTTTTCCCGGTCGCAACCGATTGCCACGACCGCGCTGTGGATCGCCCTGTTGCTGACCGGCTACGTGCTGGCGTACTTCTTCTGACCGGGGTCTTCGAGTGACGAACTCCGCCAGCGAGGGCACCTCACCTGCACCGACACGCATGGCCCGCTTCCTGCGGGTCGTCGAGGCGCTCGGCAATGCGCTGCCGCATCCGGTGACGCTGTTTGCGCTGTTCTCGCTCGGGATCGTCCTCCTGAGCGGACTGCTCGGCTCGTTCGGCGTTGCCGTTACCGATCCGCGCCCCGTGGGCGCTGCCGGCCGTGCGCCCAACGGCCTGATCGAAGTCGTCAGCCTGATGAACGCCGACGGCTTTCGCCGCATCGTGCTCAACCTCGTCACCAACTTCACGAGTTTCGTCCCATTGGGCACGGTGCTGGTCGCGCTCCTCGGCGTCGGAGTCGCCGAGCGGTCCGGGCTGCTGACGGCCCTGATTCGCAGCATGGTGCTCAAGGCCAGCCCGAAAACGGTAACCGTCGTCATCGTGTTTGCCGGCGTGCTGTCGAACACGGCCTCGGAGATGGGCTATGTGGTGCTGATCCCGCTGGCCGCCACGGTGTTTTTCTCGCTGGGCCGCCACCCGCTGGCCGGCCTCGCCGCCGCCTTCGCGGGCGTCTCCGGCGGGTACAGCGCCAACCTGCTGCTCGGCACGGTCGATCCGCTGCTTGCCGGCATCACACAGGAGGCCGCGCGCCTGATCGATCCCGAGTACACGGTCGATGCCAGCGCCAACTGGTTCTTCATGTTCGTCAGCACCTTCCTGGTCACGGCGATCGCCAGTGTCGTCAGTCTCAAAATCGTCGAACCGACGCTCGGGGCATACGACCCGGCCGAGGCCAACCTCGACGACGAGGACGATCACCGGCTGGACCCGCTGACGGCAACCGAGCGCCGCGGGCTCAAATATGCAGGCATCGCCGCGCTGCTCATGGCGCTGGGAATTGCGTGGCTGGTGGTTCCGGAAGGCGCCGTACTGAGGAACCCGGAAACCGGCGAAATCCGCAACTCACCGTTCCTCAGGGGCATCGTCGCGCTGATCTTCGTGTTTTTCCTGGTCCCGGGCTTTGTTTACGGCCGCGTCGTCGGCACGATGCGCTCCGACCGCGACGTCATCGACGCCATGGCCAATGCCATGAGCACGCTCGGGCTTTATATCGTGCTCGTGTTTTTCGCGGCGCAGTTCGTCAAGTTCTTCTCGTGGACCAACCTCGGCGCAGTAACCGCGGTAACCGGCGCTACCTTCCTCGAGAACATCGGCTTCACGGGCCCTGCTATCTTTTTCTTTTTCATACTGATCTGCGCGTTCATCAACCTGATGCTGGGTTCCGCCTCGGCGCAATGGGCCGTGACGGCGCCGATCTTCGTACCGATGCTGATGCTCATCGGTTACAGCCCCGAGGTCATCCAGGCGGCCTACCGCATTGGCGATTCGAGCACCAACATCATCACGCCGATGATGAGTTATTTCGGCCTGATCATGGCGTTTGCAGCGAAGTACGTGCCGAAGGCCGGCGTGGGCACGCTGATTGCGATGATGTTGCCCTACTGCGTGAGCTACCTGCTGCTGTGGAGCCTGTTCTTCTTTGCCTGGGTGTTCCTGCTGGGTATGCCGGTCGGCCCGGCCGCGCCCACGTTCTACACGCCGGGCGCGGCCGCTTCCTGACGGGTTCCTGCGTCCATTCGAAGACGTCGTCCGCCGCAACGACCTCCACCGAATCGAAGCCGATCGCGATGTCGTCGATCACCTGGTCCTCCTCGAGCACCTCGGCCGGCAGCTCGGCGTCGTAGGTCATCGGCGACGGCTGATCCGACAGCAGCCGCTCGCGCAGGTCGTTGCCGTCGCGCGTCACGAACACGTACTGCATGTTGCTCATGTCGAGATTCTCGCGGATCACGCGGTTGACGTCGTCGAGCGTCAGTTCGGCAAGCCCTTCGCGGACATAGTCGCTGAAATCGCTGATCCCGTAGTACTGGCTGTCGATGGCATAGCCGAGCTGGCGCGACTGGCCGTCCGTCAGCAGGCTGACGAATTTCGAGAGGTAGGCGCGCGTCGCCTCGAAGTCGGACTCGGTCATGCCGTCCTCGATCAGCTTTTCGAGCTCGAACATGGCCACGCGGGTCGCGAAATGCGCATCGTTATTGCCGCGCACGGGGCGAATCCAGACCTGGAAGATCTGTTGCTGGCGACCGAGGTTGGTGTCCGGGTGAAACTGGAACATGCCGCGCGGGAAGTACTCGATGTAGGCGTAGTCGCCGTAGTTCATGCCGCGGGTCTCGCGGATGCGCTGGTACAGGTGGCTGTTGCTGCTGCGATGCTCCCCGAGATAGGAGCGGGCCAGCCACAGCGCGACCCAGTCGGGGTCGCCGCGGCGCACGTCGATCGGGAAGCCGAACGACACCGCCACGCCCGGGGTTTCCTTTTCGATGATGGTGGCGTGGCGTCCCTCGACAACCGGCGCCGGCGGGATTTTCAGCGCATTCTTCTCGCCGCTCTCCAGCAGCTGCAGGTCCCGGCTGATCCGCAGCGGGAACGACTCCGGGTAACCGCCGGAGAGCCCGACGGTCATGTTGGCCACCGTGTAGTGCTCGCGATAGAACGCCTTGACGTCGTCGAGCGTGATCGACTCGAGGTCGCCAACTGCGCCGAGCGTCAGCGCGCCGTACGGGTGCCCGGTACCGTAAATCTGCGTATACAGGTACTCCTTGCCGAGTTCCTCGTCATTGTTACCGACGAGGTTCGTGCGGATCGCATTCTTCATTTGCGTTTTGATACGGGCAAAATCCTGCTCCGACCATGCCGGGAACAGCAGCTGGCCGCGGACGAGGTCGTACCAGGCGTCCAGGTTGTCCTTGTGCACCTGGCCCGCGAGACGCGTCATTTCCTTGTCGACCTGCGCGCTGAAGCCGGCCGCCATCGGGAACATGGCCGCGTTGATCTGGTCAATCGTCTTCGCCTGCGATCCGCCGTCCGAGACCATGGCGGCCGTGACGGTTGCGAGCCCCTTCTTGCCGGCAGGATCGAGCGCTGCTCCGGCGTGCACGAGAAACGATACGTCCACCAGCGGCGAGGAGTCGGATGGCCTGGCGACGTAGTCGACCTGGGTCGCGTCTTCCGGGGAGGCGTCCGGTGTCGGTAACTCGACCTCGTCCTTCTGCGGTGCCGCCGGCGGGGGTGCATCCGCCATGCCGGTCGCAGCCACGATCTCATCGAGGGACGTCATCCCGTCGATGCCCGGCATGGCCTCTTCAGTGGAGAGCGTGAACGTCACGCGCG
>JARRMH010000157.1:0-10143 GCA_037386205.1 Woeseiaceae bacterium
CTTGCGGCCGAGGGAGTGACGACGGTCATCTGCAACCGGCCCGACTTCGAGGACTTCGATCAACCGACAGCCGCGGAAATCGAAAAGGCCTGCGAGGCCGAAGGCATCGCGTTTCATCACATACCGATCTCTCACGGCGGCCTGTCGATGGACACCGTGGATCGGTTTCGCGAAGCGGTCGGGGAAAGCACGGGCAAAGTGCTCGCGTATTGCCGCTCGGGCCAGCGCTCGTCGGTCGTCTGGCAGGCCAGCGGCTCGCCATAGCGGCGCCGACCGTCAGAGCCGGTCCTTCAACCCGTACCAGAGCATGCCGAGCACCATGCCCGGATAGCGCAGCAACGTCCCTCCCGGGACGTTGGCCATCGGCAGGCTGGCGACCGCATCGAACCGGCCGGCCACACCGGCGATGGCTTCGGCAATGATCTTGCCGGCGAACGTACCGGTCGAAATCCCATGCCCCGAATAGCCCTGGCCGAAATAGAGGTTAGGCTCGAGGCGCCCGATGTGCGGCAGCCGGTTTAGCGTGACGGCAAGCGTGCCGCCCCACGCATAGTCGATTTTCACGTCTTTGAGCTGCGGGAACATCCTGAGCATGTATGGGCGCACGAACTTCGCAATATCCCGCGGAAACCCGGGTCGGTAATTCTCGCCGCCGCCGTAGAGCAGGCGATGATCGTCGGAAAGGCGGAAATAGTTGACGACGAATCGAGTGTCGTGGACCCCGAATCGACCGGTCACCAGTTCAGCGGCGCGTTCCTCGCCCAGCGGCTCCGTCGCGATCATGAAGTTGTTGATCGGCATGATCTTGCCGGCCGAACGCGGCTCGAGATCGCCCACATAACCGTTGCAGGCCAGCACCACATGCGATGCCCTGACGCTTCCGCGCGCCGTGCGCACCAGCGCCGGATCTTCCCTCGTGTAGCCGGTGACACGCGAGTTCTCGTAGATGCGAACGCCAGCCGCGTCTGCCGCGTTCGCCAGGCCCAGCGCGAAATTCAACGGGTGCAGCGTCAGGGCCTCGGTATCGTAGAGCCCCTCGAGAAAGTCATCGGTCGCCACGTACTCGTGCGTTTCCTCTGCGCTCAGCGGACGGCAAAACGGGTAAGCGTAGCGCTCGGTCAATGCATCGGCGAGTTCCTGCGCCCAGCCGAGATAGCCGCGCTTGTGAACACCGATCAGCTGGCCGCCCTGCAGGTCACAGGGGATGTCGTGTATCGCGACGCGATCGCGAATTTCCTGCTTGGCCTGCTCGGCAAACTGCCACAACTGCTGCGAGCGCTCGAGGCCAAACTGTTGCTCGACCTCCAACACGTCTTTGCGCTGCCCGCTGCCGATCATGCCGCCACAGCGGCCCGATGCGCCGAAGCCGACACGCTCGGCCTCGACCAACACAACGTCCAGGCCGAGTTCGGCGAGGTTCAATGCCGCCGACAGGCCCGTGAAACCGGCACCGATAACGCAGACGTCGGCCTGCGCATCGGTATCGAGCCGCGGGCGTTCGACGACGCCTTTGGCCGTGGCGACGTAGTAGCTGTCTGGATATCCCGGTCCGTCAGGACTCGTACTCATGCCAGTTCCCTTGATAATCCATTACGGCCATTCTGCCATTGCCGGTGCTGCTAACGTAGTTCGGGCCGATCGGGGACTTGCCATACCCGCCCGGTATGTCCAGCACATAATTCGGCTGGCAGATACCGGAAACGCGCCCCCGCAACGAAGCTACCAGCGATCTGCCAGCGTCGATCGTCGTCCTGAAGTGTCGCGTGCCGTTCGCGCGATCTGCATGGTGCAGGTAATACGGCTTGATGCGGTTCTCGACCATGCGACGCAGCAGGGCCTCGAGCGCATTCGCATCGTCGTTCACGCCGCGCAGCAGCACCGTCTGGCCGAGCATCGGAACGCCCCGGTCGACGAGTTGCCCGCAGGCCTGCTCCCCTGCTGCTGTGAACTCGTCTTCGTGATTTGCATGCAGGACGAGGAACAATGGCGCTGCGCGCCGCAACACGGCCAGCATATCGTCATCAATTCGTTCCGGTGCAACAAGCGGAACCCGCGTGTGGAGACGGATAACGCGCACATGTTCGATTGCCCGGAGCTGCTCGAGGATCGAGCCGAGCCTGCGTGGCGACAGAATCAGCGGGTCGCCGCCCGAGAGGATCACTTCCCAGATCCCGTCGTGTTCCTTTATATACGCGAGAGCCGCGTGCAACTCTGCGGTGGTCAACACGGCATGCGCACCGGGGCCGACAACCTCCCGGCGAAAGCAGAAGCGACAGTAGACCGGGCAGACTTTCGTCGGTGTCAGCAGGACACGATCGGGATAGCGGTGCACGATGCCGGGTACCGGGGAATGAGTATTGTCACCGATCGGGTCGTCGAGCTCGTGCTGGTCGGCTACGAGTTCGCGCGTGTCGGGCACGAACTGCCGGGCGATTGGCCCGCTGCCGCCCCCGGCATCGACCAGTTCCTGCATTACGGGTGTAATCGCGACAGCGTAGCGCTCTGCGACCGCATCGATGTCGCTCCTCTCCGTACTATGTAAATTATTTTTTCTCATGGAGCGCAATGCTACGCCAAAGTTTGCCGCGCGCGCCCGCGATTTCGTGACACACGTCAGCGCGAGGCCCGGTTCGTTTCGATAGTTTCAACTTCCGTCCCGGAGGAACCGGTCTTGCTTATGTCCAAACGGATCCTGATCAGCCTCATCCTTGCGCTGTCAGCGGGGACCGCGGCAGCCGGTTCCGGGGAGCCCGGGACGACCAAATTCAACCCGACGATCAAGCTTGGCGATGGCAGCTGGCTGCTCTACCGGCCGCTGCCACGCGAAGCGCAGGTGTACGACTTCGACTTCATGATGGCCCGGCTGCGCTCGACCCAGACCAGCCTGGGGCTGCGATTCACGCGCTCGACTCATTTCAGGCTCGACCTGACGCTGGCACCGTTGACCGACCGGCGCGACTATATCGGCCCGATCTCCGATATGGAAATCGGCGCGACCCGGCTCGTGCTGTCCTTCACTTTCTAACGCTTGTCCGTGCGCGTATCCTGCGCGCATGTCGGCACACCTGTACTTCGATCTCGACGGGACGTTGACCGACCCATACGAGGGCATTACGAAATGCATCCTGTATGCGCTCGATGAACTCGGGTTTCCGCACCCCGACGATGGTTACCTCTACAGCTGCATAGGCCCGCCGTTGTGGGATACGTTTCCGGCGCTGGTCGGCGAGGAACTGACCAGGAAGGCGGTCGACCTTTATCGCGAGCGCTTCGTCGAGACCGGCTGGCGAGAAAACAAGCCCTACGATGGGATTCACAACACTCTTGAGGCTGCGGCAACAGCTGGACACACGCTGTTTATCGCGACCGCCAAGCCGCATATGCATGCCGCCAGAATCATCGAGTATTTCGGCATGGGCGAGTTCTTCCACAACGTCTACGGCAGCGAACTCGACGGCACGCGAGCGACCAAGAGTGAGTTGCTGCAATTTGCGATCGCGAGAAACCCCGGAAACGTCGAACGCGTCATGATTGGCGACAGGAAGCACGACATTGCCGGCGCAATTGACAACGAAATGACGTCGATCGGCGTGGCCTGGGGCTATGGTTCCACCCAAGAGCTCGACGAAGCGGGCGCAACGGCTATCGTAAACAACCCTGAAGAGTTAGCGGAAGTGCTGTTCGTTCGGGGCCACGAATGACCGCACGGCGGTGGCGACTGTGGGAGCCGCGTGGCGAGTTACTCCTGCGCTCCTCTTGCCAGCTGCTTGCGTTGCCGGCCACGCATGACGCCCCACACTGGCATTACTATCGGCAGGAGCATGTAGGCCCAACCGGGCACCAACAACGGATGACGTGGCGCAAGCAGCCCCATCAGGATTGCCAGGATGCCGGTACCGGACAGGATCATCCAGGTTCCCATCTCCGAGCGCGTTACGTGCTTTTCCACGGCGTCGAGCCGCAGACTGTCGCGCCGGGTCCAGGCGTGCAGGTAAAGCAGGAACACTGCAATACACAGTGCGGCAAAGCCGATGCTGTAGATGGTAAAGATGCCGAACAGCTCATCCATGGACTGGATGGTCGCGCCGATACGAAGATGGAAGTCACGTATTTCATGGGATAGATGTAGCACAACATGACAAAGACGAGAAAAAAGCTGAGCACCATCGAGCCAAAGTCTTCGAGACCGTAGCGTCGACTCCAGCTCCAGTGGCCATGCCAAAACATAAAAAGCAAGGCACACGAGAGTCCGAACGCAGGGATGCCTTGGATTGCATCCCATAACTCTTTGTAGGTCGACGGTACCGAATCGATCGACACCACGAGCAATGTAAGAGCGAATGCGAATGCCGCATCAGTAAACGTCTCGGTCCGTGTCATATCCATGCCGCGCAACCGAAATCCATCCTTGATCGGCAAATCAAGTAGAGCGTCCTCGCTCGAAACTGACATCGCAAACCCTCCAACGAATAACCAATCCACATTCTAGCGACCCTCAGGGTCATCTGTACCTGTTGCATACGTACATTGCCGCATTGCCAGCCGGAGATCCGCGGGCGCAATCTTGAGCCATGCTCAGAGAATTCGGGCCATCAATCTATGTAGCGGATGGGCCGGCAGTATCGTTTTACGGCTTCCCGTACCCCACCAGAATGGCCCTGGTACGCCTGTCGGATGGGGCAGTGTGGGTCTGGTCGCCAGTTGCGCTCACAGACGAGCTGGCGGATGCCGTGAACGCCGTGGGACCGGTACGCCATATTGTCTCACCGAACAAGATTCATCATCTATTTCTGGCCGAGTGGCACGAGCGCTGGCCCGATGCCCGGCTATATGCGCCGCCGGGACTGGCCGAGCGAAAACCGGACCTCCGCTTTGACTCGCTGCTGAGCGACCAGCCAGATTCGGCTTGGGCACCGGATATCGATCAGGTGATCTTCCACGGGTCGCTCGCGATGGAAGAGGTTGCTTTCTTCCACCGTCAGTCGCGCACTGCCCTTATCTGCGACCTGATTCAGCGGTTTCCGGAGTCGAGCGCAAGCGGCTGGAGGGGAAAGTTAATGCGGCTGGATGGCCTGGTCGGAGAAAAGGGCAGTACGCCGCGTGAGTGGCGAGCAAGCTTTCTGCGACGCAAACGGGCAAGGGCTGCGCGCAAGCACGTACTGCATTGGGAGCCCGAGAAACTACTGATTGCGCACGGCAAGTGTGCGCAATCCGGCGCGACTTCCATTATTGAAGACGCATTGAGCTGGATGTAGCCAGCCCGCGGCTCTCGCATTGGTTGGCCGCCGTACTCGATAATTGGCGATATCGACTGTTATTTCTGCGCCGATGCGAACCAGGTCACGGAAGCGCGGAGCCTGCAATGGTGAACTGGTAACTCGACATAACCTCATAGCGAGGCAAACGAGTGTCCGGGAAAGACGACACAGCCAAATTGTATGCTCTCGACGAAGATGCGTTGCGGGATATGGATGACACGGACTCGATTCCGGCCCTGCCCGATGCCGCCCGGGAACCACCCCAGGAAAAAAGCAGCGATTCATCAAACTCGGGCGACAAAACTGTCGACAGTCTCGACTGGCTTATCAGCATAACGACCACGATCGACAAGCGCATAGAAAGAATCGAAGAAGAGTTACAGCACGTAAAAATCCTTCTTGCCGAGAAACAGAAGAAGGAAGCGAAGCCCGGCAAGACGATGGGGTCGTTTCTGTCCGATATCCGACGCCGGTTCAAGTAAGCATCCCGTTCGGGCTGCGACCCGACGCATCTCTCCTCCTCACTATGTGGCATGCTTCCGGCATCATCTGGAAACCAGCATGGAGGAAACCACATGGACCTCGGATCTTTCTCGATCAGCCTGAGTGTAAAAAATATTGACCTTCAATCCGGGTTGGGACCAACAATGCAACCAGCTCGATTCTTTCACTGACGTGCGGCAATTGCAGCAGCTACTCAAAGAACGCGGCATCGTTCCCGACAGCGAGGCCGACCAGTCGACAACGGGTCCGGCCAGCATGATGCTGACCGATCCCGACGGCAACCAGATTCTGATCGACCAGCATGTTTGAGCAAACTCCCTTCTAGAAAGGCCCCGGCGGCGTCGCCCTGCGACGCTCAGGCAGCCAGAAGGGCTGGTCGACAACGACGGCCCTCGCCATCTTGCGGCTCCAGTGCATCTCTCGCTGGTAGTAGATCTCGACCCACAGCGTGTCGCCGGGTTTTCCGTACGGCGCGCGCACGGTGCCCAGCGCAATGTTCTTCTTGCACACCGGCGACCACATTGCCGACGTAATGAAGCCGATACTGTGCCTGTTGCGCGAGCGCTTCGGGAAGATGTAAGCATCACCTGCTGGCTTGTTGCCTTCTATATCGAGCTTGACGAGACGCCACGTCGATCCGTTGCGCATCTCCGCGGCGAGCGCGCGGCGCCCATTAAAGTTGGGTTTCGTAAAGTCGACCAGCCATCCGAGCCCCAGCTCGAACGGCGAGCGGGCTCGCCCGCTGCGCACGGTTTCATCCGCCGGCAGGAACTCCCTGTAGACGGCGATGAAACCGGCCTCAATTCGGGCCATCTCGAGTGCATCGGTGCCGATTGCGCGAATACCGAACTCGCGGCCGGCATCGAACAGCGCATCCCATAGGGCCTCGGCCTGCGACGGGTCAATCCACAACTCGTAACCAAGATCGCCAGTGAATCCGGTTCGCGAAACCATCAGGTCGTTGCCCTGAAAGCGAAGGTGCTTCAGGCCGAACGGTTTGAGATCGTCAAGGCCGCCATAGACGAGCTTGTTCATCACGCTGTAAGACGTCGGCCCCTGCACGGCCAGTGCCGCAACGTCGTCGCTCTCGTGAGTCACGGTGACATCAAAACCGATCGTCGCCGTCTGCAGCCAGCCGAAGTGGCGTTCCTGCGCGCAAAGTCGGTAATCGCCGTCGCGCAGATGAAAGATCGTCCCGTCATCGATGACGTGCCCCTGGTCATCGCACCACGCCGCGTAGGCAACCCGGCCCGGGGCAAGCCTGGTCATATCGCGGGTAACGAGACGATCGAGGTAGGCGCATGCATCCGGCCCGGTAATCCGGTACTTCGTCATCGGCGTCAGATCGAACACGGCGGTCGCGTTGCGAATCGCGAAGTACTCGGTATCCGCACAATACAGCTCGTTGGCCGCGGTATAGCCCTTCCACTGATGCCACTCGTTGACGGTATCGAGTGCCTTGAGCCTCGAGTAAAACGGCGATTCGAGACGTCCCTGGTGGACCGGTTCGGTTTTCACCGCACTCTCTCCCTTTTCAGAATCGTGCGGGCTGCATTGCGGCCAGGCGCACCGCTGACGCCGCCACCCGGATGCGCCCCGGCGCCACACAGGAACAGGCCATCGAGTGGCAACGCGTACTGTGCTGCCCCGCTGACCGGCCGCACGAACAGGAACTGGTCGAGCGCAAGCTCCCCGTGATGCCAGTGCCCGCCATTGATATGGAACTGTGTCTCGATGTCCGCCGGGGTCAACAACTCACTGGCGATGACCTGCTGCTCCAAGCCGGGAAGGTATTCGGCGATCGTGGTCATCGCAATATCGAGGAAGCGTTGCCGGCTGGCTTCGGTCCAGCCGTCCTTGAGCGCAAACGGCGCATACTGGACAACGGCGGACATGACGTGCTTGCCCGGCGGCGCCAGTGATTCGTCATGGATACTGGGGAACGTCACCTCGATCACCGGCGCGGTCGAAAATTCGAAGTACTTGGCCGGATTGAAAGCACGCTCCACGTAGTGCTCGTCGCCGGCTATCAGGAGTCGTTCGCCGAAGTCTTTGAAGGCGAGCCCGTCCACGTGTGGCAACCCATCGAGTGCGAGATGCAGTTTTGCGGCGTTGCCGTGCGAGCGCAGGTGATGAACCCGCTTGATAAACCCGGTTTCAAAGTGGCGTGCCCCGACGAGCCGCATGACCGTGCGCTTGGGGTCCGCGTTGGAGATCACCGTGTAACTGGAGAATAGCTCTCCGGCCTCGGTTTCCACGCCGGTTACCCGGCCGTTTTCAACCACGATCTGCCGCACGGGCGTCGCGGTCATGATCTCGGCCCCGGCACTGCGGGCCGCCTGTGCGAGAACGGCGGACACCATGCCCATCCCGCCTCTCGGTACGGCGTTGCGGCCGCCATCGCCAGCCAGCCGATAGAGATAGGTGAACATCGTGTTGGGAGAACGGGGGCCAAGATGCGTTCCCAGTACTGCATCGAGACAGATGGCCCCGCGCAACAGCGGATTCGCGAATCGCTCCGTCACCTCGTCATGGATGTTCATGCCGATGATGCGCAGGAACTCCCGCATCTCATCCCGGCCGAGGCGCCGGATGTCGAAACCCATCCGTGCCAGCGACAGCACGTCCCGCCAGTCGCTCGTTCCGAGGCGCGGTGGCGCACGGTTCAGGACACCGCGCAGCAGCCTGGCAAATCTCAGCGACCGTTTGCGAAAGCGCCGAAACTGCTCGGCGTCCGCGCCTGTAACACCGGTAACCGCGTTGCCGGCAATGCGTACATGATTGCCTTGCCGCGACAAGGCGATCGTTGCCAGGTCTTCGCATGCCAGCGTCGGCGAAACCTTCAGCTCTTTGCAAACCTCGGGTTGCAGCTGGTACAGCAAATGCGCGCAGGGTGATACCGAGAAACCTTCGGTCAACTCGCGCGTTACCGCGGCGCCCCCGACCTGTTGCTCAGCCTCCAGCACGAGCACGCTCTTGCCGGCCTGCGCCAGCAGCGCGGCACAGACGAGCCCGTTGTGGCCGGCCCCGACGACGATGGCGTCCCATTTGCCGCCTGCGAGTTCAGTCATCGCCGAAATTCTCCGGAACCGTATTGGGCCGCTTCAGATCGGCAAGAATCTCGCGCGCGGCATTCGCTCCCGGTGCGGCCATCACGCCGCCACCCGGATGCGTGCTGGAACCGCACATGTACAGGGCTTCAATGGGCGTGCGGTACTGTGCGTAGCCGGGGACCGGCCGGTTGAAGAGCAGCTGGTCCATCGTCAGCTCGCCATGGAATATGTTGCCCTCCGTGATACCGATTTCGTCCTCGATATCCTGCGGCGTGCGTACCTCGACGTGCAGAATCAGGTCCCTGAAGTCCGGGCTGTAATTGGCGATCTGGTCCAGGACGGTTGTGCCGAACGCATCCTTTTCCTCTGTCGTCCATCGTCGCCCGTCGATCTCGTGGGGACAGTACTGCACGAACACGCTCATGAAGTGCTTGCCGGGTGGCGCCATTGTCGGATCGTTGAGTGTCGGGATCACCATGTCGACGTAAGGGTCTTGCGACCACGTGCCGGCTTTCCAGTCGTCGTACGCGCGTTCCATGCGCTCCATCGAGTCGATGAAATGCATGTCACTGTGCATGAGCGAACTGCCCTCCGGCAGCGCCGGGAACGTCGGCAGACCGTCGAGCGCAATATTGAGCTTGCCCGAGGAACCCCGAATCTTGAAGTTTTGGACGCGCCGATAGAATGAATCCGGCACGTCGTTCCTGTCGAGGCACTGTAGGAAAGTGCGCTTGACGTCCATCGCCGAGACGATGAGCCGCCCGCTCAGCTCCTCGCCGTTCTCGAGGGCGACACCCTGTGCCTTGCCGTCCCTGACGACGATCTTCTCCACGCCCGCCTCGGTGCGCGCGCTGCTGGGCGAGTCGGACGATGACCTGCGCGCATTCGAGCTGTCCGGCCACCTGGCGCAGCTCTACGAACGCTACCAGGGCTATCGCCGCGATTGGCTGGAAGCCTGGGCGCGCGGGCTCCTGGAAGCCAGCGTGAAGCGAGCCCACGGTTGGCTCCACACCGACCGCGTGCGGGCCAACATCCGCATCCTGGCCCGCGCGGCGACGCTCATGGTCCAGAAGCGGATCGTCTCGTACATGCGATCCTCGCCCATCTCCTGGAATCTGCTGCCGATGTGCAGCATCTCGCGCAGGTCCCGCGGTCTGAAGGACGTCGGGTCCGGCGCCGTGCTCAGCAGGAAGTCGCGGATAAAACGGCACTGTCGCATCGTGTCGGCACGATACGTCTTGTACATGTCGGCATCGTGCCGCGAGAATCGGGCCATTTCGCGGTACGCCACTTCGGCATCGTGATAGCTGCCGAAATAGTCGCCGTTC
>JARRMH010000158.1:0-9666 GCA_037386205.1 Woeseiaceae bacterium
CGAGGACCTCGGCGTCGAAGGGCGTGTCGACTATTACGATGAAATCGGCGCCCTGCGGGACATGGTGCAGAACCACCTCATGCAGCTCGTCTGCCTGGTTGCGATGGAACCCCCCTCCAGCCTGCACCACGATGCCGTGCGCGACGAAAAATTCAAGGTGCTGCGCGCACTGCGTCCGATGACGGGCGACCTGTTGCGCAGCAACACGGTGCGGGCACAGTACCGGGCCGGGGCAATCAACGGCGCGACCGTGCCCGGTTACCTCGAGGAACTCGGCCACGAGGAAAGCACGACCGAGACCTTCGTCGCGCTCAAGCTCGAAATCGACAACTGGCGCTGGTCGAACGTGCCGTTCTACGTCCGCACGGGCAAACGACTGCCGGCCAAGCACTCGGAAATCGTCATCGACTTCCAGGCGGTCCCGCACTCGATCTTTCCCCAGCAGCGATTCAAGGTGCAGTCGAACCGGCTGACGATCCGGCTGCAGCCCGATGAGGGCGTGCAACTGTCGGTAATGGCCAAGGAACCGGGCCCGGGCGGGTTCGATCTGCGCCCGGTTGCGCTCGACCTCAGTTTCGAGGAGACGTTCGGCGTGCGCTATCCGGATGCGTACGAGCGCCTCCTGATGGAGGTGTTGCGCGGCAACCCGGCGTTGTTCATGCGCCGTGACGAAGTCGAAGCCGCCTGGCACTGGATCGATTCGATTATCGAGGGATGGGCCGAGAACGACCAGAATATGGAGTCTTATGTCGCCGGGTCGTGGGGCCCCGCGGCGGCATCGTCGATGCTCGACCGCGACGGACGCGCCTGGCATCGGGAGGTATGAATTCGATGGAACATTTTTTCGACACGCGGGAACAGGCCTCGGACGCAGCCGCAGAGCGCATCGGCGAGGCACTCGTGCATCGACTGGACATGCAAAAAACCACGGCCCTCGTCGTCAGCGGCGGCTCGTCCCCCGTGCAGTGTTTTGACACGCTCTCGCGACAGGCGATCGACTGGGACCGGATCATCGTGCTGGCGAGCGACGACCGCTGGGTGGCGCCCGACCATGACGACAGCAATGAAAAGCTGATCCGGGACAAACTGCTGGTCGGCAAGGCTGCAGGGGGCACTTTGCTTCCTTTCTATGCGCCGGATACGTCGGTCGACGAGCGCGTGACACAGCTCAACGAAGACATCCGCTATGCCCCGCTCCCGTTTGCCTGCGCGATGCTGGGCATGGGCGCAGACGGCCACTTCGCCTCGCTTTTTCCCGACGCCGACAACCTCGACGCCGGTCTCGACCTCGAGTCGGACGACCTCTACCTGCCCGTGCGCACTGCGGCCAGCCCGCATGCACGCATCAGCCTGTCACTCGCCGCGCTGTCGCGCAGCGACGAGATCGTGCTGCTCTTCTTCGGCGAGGACAAACTCACCGTCTACGAACGCGCAAAAGCAGGCGACCGGCAACTCCCCGTGGCGCGCCTGTTGCGACAGAAGCGCGCTCCCGTTCACATCTACTGGGCACCCTAGAATCATGCACTCGACCATCTCCCGCGTTACCGACCGCATCATCCAGAGGAGCAAGACCGAACGCTCCGCTTATCTCGCCCGTATCCACAAGGCCTCCGATCGCGGCCCGGCCCGTTCCGGCGTCTCGTGCAGCAATCTCGCGCACACCATGGCGGCGTCGTCGCAAATTGAGAAGAAGGCGATTGCCGGCCGCGAAGTCCCCAACCTCGGCATCGTGACGGCCTACAACGACATGCTGAGCGCGCATCAGCCGTTCAAGACCTACCCCGACCAGATCAAGAAGGCAGCGGCCGCGAACGGCGCCGTCGCCCAGGTCGCGGGCGGCGTGCCGGCCATGTGCGACGGCGTCACGCAGGGCCAGGACGGGATGGACCTGTCGCTGTTCAGCCGCGATGTAATCGCGCTGGCCTCGGCGGTCGCCCTGTCGCACGACGTGTTCGACGCCGCAATCTTTCTCGGCATCTGCGACAAGATCGTGCCGGGCATGGTCGTCGGCGCGCTGTCTTTCGGTCACCTGCCCGTCATATTCGCCCCGGCCGGACCGATGGTCTCCGGGCTGTCCAACAAACAGAAGGCGATGGTGCGCGAGGACTTCGCGGCTGGCCGCATCGACCGCGACGAGCTGCTCGATGCCGAGGCGGCGTCCTACCACGCGCCGGGCACCTGCACGTTCTACGGCACGGCCAACAGCAACCAGATGCTCATGGAGATCATGGGCCTGCAGCTGCCGGGCGGCTCGTTCGTCAACCCGGGCACGCCGCTGCGAGAAAAGCTGACCGACGAGGCCGTGCGCCGCGTGCTCCAGAATACGAGCCTCGGCGACAACTATCTTCCGGTCGGTGAAATCATCGACGAAAAGGCCATCGTCAACGGCATCATCGGTCTCCTCGCCACGGGCGGCTCGACCAACCACACGATGCACCTGATCGCCATCGCGAAGGCGGCCGGCATCACGATCGACTGGGAGGATTTCGCCGAGCTGTCGAGGGCCATTCCGCTGCTGGCGCGCGTATATCCGAACGGCATGGCCGACGTCAATCACTTCCACGCGGCCGGCGGACTCGGATTCGTGATCCGCGAGCTGCTCGATGCCGGCCTGCTGCACGACGACGTCACGACGATCCTCGGCAAGGGGCTGCGCCCGTTCTGCGAGGAGCCGTTCGCCGAGAACGGCACGCTCGAGTGGCGCCCGGTGCCCGACTCCTCGCTCGACGACGAGATCATCTCGACGGTCGCCCAACCGTTCGACGGCGAAGGCGGATTGCGGCTGGTCCAGGGAAACCTCGGCCGCGCCGTCGTCAAGGTATCGGCCGTCGAGAAGGAACACCACAGCATCACCGCACCGGCCCGCGTGTTCACGTCACAGGACGATTTCAAGCGCGCGTTCAACGACGGCGAACTCGAAATGGACTTGGTCGCAGTGCTCGCCAACCAGGGACCGGCCGCCATCGGCATGCCGGAACTGCACAAGCTCACGCCCTATCTCGGGCTATTGCAGAACCGCGGCTTCAAGGTCGCGCTGCTGACTGACGGCCGCATGTCCGGCGCCTCGGGCAAGATCCTCGCCGCGATCCAGGCGACGCCCGAAGCTGCGCGCGGCGGCCTGATCGGCAAGGTACGCGACGGCGACATCGTCACTATCGACGCCACCAGCGGCGAGATGAGCGTGGCGGCGGACGGGATTGGAGAACGCGAATCCGCACCCGACGAAGCCGACGCCCACCACTCCGGGATCGGCCGCGAACTCTTTTTGGCGTTTCGCGAACGCGCATCGAGCGCCGAGGAAGGCGGCAGCTTTTTCGGCAACCGCTCCTGATACCAGCGGGCGGCGCCTCAGCCCCAGACCTCGCGCCTGAACGCCTCGACCTCGTCGCGCGTGGGCGGATTGCAGCCGGCGCGCGTTACGTTGATCGCTGCAGCCGCGCAGGCGTAGTCCAGGGCATCGGTGAGTACGTCTCTGGCAGCATCGCGACCGGCCGCACCCAGCGCGCCGCTTGCGGACAGCCGCGCGAGTAACGCCGCGTGAAACGTATCGCCCGCGCCGACCGTATCCTCGACATTCGCCACCCGGTACGCTGTTGCCGGGATCGGACCGTGCGGCGTGTACATGACAGCACCGCCGCTGCCCTCGGTCAGCACCAGCAGGCCGTCTCCCATCGCCTCACGGGCACGTTCGGCCGCGGTGCGCGGATCGGTCGCGAATCCCAGCGGCTCGAGATCTTCGTCGCTCGCCTTGACGACGTCGGCATGCGGCAGCATGGAGCGTACGCCGTCGAGGTAGGCCGCCGTATCGGCGGCGGCCCGCAGGCGGATGTTGATATCCATGCTCACGACGACACCACGTTCGCGCACGAGGTCAAGAAGCTTCCGCATGCGCGGCAGCTGGCTCGGTGTAATTGCGAGCGACCCCGTGTGCAACACCTGCAAGTCGCCCGGCAGGCAGGCTTTGATTTCCTCGAACGATGTGTCCTTGTCCGCGACGCCCTGCCGGTAGAGACGGTAGGTCGGCAGGCCCTCATTGTCGATCGTGATCAGGCTGAGCGACGTCGGGCATGTGGAGCGGCGCACCAGCGGGACCCTGACACCCTCGCGCAGCAGCAGATCGTGCAGCTGGTCGCCGAACGGATCGTCGGAGAACGGCGAGAGGAAGCTGACGTCCATGCCCTGGCGGGCCAGCCCGATGGCGACGTTGTACGGCGAGCCACCCGGATGCGGACGGTACGCGCCGTCGTCACCGGCGATCAGATCGATCACCGCTTCGCCAAGTATCGCGATGGTCGCTGCCGACGTTCCGTGCATCTAGGTCGTCACTTCCTCGTTGTCGTACCAGATGCCGTAGTGGTCTCCCTGCCACAGTAACAGTGCAAAAAGATGCGCATTTGCGAGCAAAATGAGTCCTCCGGCAAGGGCCGCTTCACTGACGAATCCGAGTGCACAGAACAGAAACGCGAACAGATGCGAAATCACAAGGATTCGTTTCGCTACGACTCGCCTCGTTCGAACGCTCAGGAAATTCAGAAAGAACCAGCCTTTCAGCCAGAGGGGCAGGTTTTGCCAACCAGCGGTGTGCTTGTCCATCGTGTAGACCTCCTGGTTTAACGTCTCTATGTCAACTTCAAGCGCCGACGCGAGGCATTTCAATGTTTCCAGACTGGCGTTGTGGCCACTCTCTACTCGCTGAATTGTCCTCACATTCAGGCCGGACATCTGAGCCAGTTGCTCTTGCGAGAGATGGCGGCTAATCCGCAATTGCTTGAGAATCATGGTCACGTCCAGTGCTACCGAACCGGGAGTATCCGGCAATTCTATCAATGTCGGTTACGCAACCTGCCCGACAGTTGCCCGACAGTCGCCTGGAATAGCGGCTTTTCGCTACAGCACCGATTCTCGAAGCGCCAGCTGCAAACAGTACGGGCGCATCGAATCCCGCCGGCCATTCGATCTGCCGACCACAACTCTTTGCCGCGAATTCGCCATCAGCATCGAAATGCGTGGCGGGCAAAGACAAAAGCCTTTAACCGAGGGCGTCTGTTAATCCCTGGCGTGTCATGCACCTGCCCTTTGAATCGATCAACGCAGCTCGTCGGGAAGTAGCGTTTCCGGCATGTTCTGGTAGCAGACCGGGCGCAGGAAGCGCCGGATGGAAAGCGTCCCGACGGACGTCGCCCCGAAGTTGGTCGAGGCCGGGTACGGGCCGCCATGGACCATCGCAGCGGCGACCTCGACACCGGTCGGGAAGCCGTTGGCAAGCACCCTGCCTGCCTTGCGCTCGAGTATCGGCAGCAACTTTTTCGCCAGTTCGGTATCGCTGTCATCCATGTGCAGGGTCGCGGTCAGCTGCCCGTCCAGAGCCCGGGCGATCGCTTCCATCTGCTCCGTGCCGTCACTGCGGACGACGAGGCCGAGCGGGCCGAATACCTCCTCGCCGAGCGCCTCGTTTGCAAGCCAGTGATCGCCGCTCGTCTCGTAGAGGTACGGCGTCGCATTGCGCTGCTCGCATACCGACGTCAGGATTTCCCGAACACCGCTGTCGCCCGCCACGCGCTCGCGCCCCTCGCGATAGGCGACGGCAATGCCGTCGTTCAGCATCGTCTGCGGACCGACGTCGCCGAGTGCCGCTTTCGTTGCGGCGACGAATGCGTCGCCGTCCGCGCCTGCAGGCACGACGGCGATTCCGGGATTGGTGCAAAACTGGCCGGCGCCCATCGTCAGCGACCCGGCCCAGCCTGTTGCAATGTCCGCGCCGCGTGCAGCAACGTAAAACGGAATCGGGTCCGGCCGTGCGGCGCACAGATCGAACAGCGCCCTGCCGCCGGCGAGCGACCCGGTGAAACCAACGGCCCGAATCAGCGGATGCGTGACGAGCGCGGCGCCCACGTCATGGCCATCACTCTGGATGATCGAGAACACGCCCGGATGCGTCCCGGTCTTGCCGACGGCGGCGTGGATTGCCTCGGCCACGATCTCCCCGGTGCCGGGGTGCGACGGATGACCTTTGACCACGACCGGGCACCCCGCCGCCAGCGCCGCCGCCGTATCGCCACCCGCGGTCGAGAACGCGAGCGGGAAGTTCGATGCCCCGAACACGGCGACGGGTCCGACCGGGCGTTGCATAAGTCTCAGGTCCGGTCGCGGCAATGGCTGCCGGTCCGGCAGCGCCGCGTCGTGCCTGCGGTCGAGGTACTCACCGTCGAGGATACAATCGCCGAACATCCTCAGCTGCCCGACGGTTCGTCCCCGCTCGTTCTCCAGCCGGGCTGCGGGCAACCCGGTCTCGGCGCAACCGATTTCCGTAATCGCATCGCCGCGCGCTTCGATCTCGTCGGCGATCGCGTTCAGGAATGCAGCCCGCTCTTTCCTTGCCGTATAACCGAACGACCAGAAGGCGTCCTCGGCAGCCCGGCAGGCCCGGTCAACGTCTGCCGCTGTTCCTGCACTGAACGAGAACTCAGGCCCGTCGGCCGGGTCGGATTGAAACGTGCTGTCCCCTGCACACCACTCCCCGGCGATCAGGTGCTTGCCGTGCGGGGAAAACTGACTGCTCATCGGCGATCTCCGTAACATTCGTGTGACGAAAGAAACATTGTATCAATGTATTGCCACCGGTAGCAGGCGTCCGTGGCAGCCTGTTCTTGACCTGATCATTCGAGCGGGAAATCACCGTGCCGGCCGCCGCTCGCGATGTGGTCGTAGGCCTCTCTGAGCCGTTCGGCAAAGGCGTCGCTCGTCTTGAGCGTGTCGCTCATCAGGCTCGAGTCGGCGAGGAACAGGGGCACATCGTGTGCGCCGGTGCCGTCGCAGGCTGCCGCGATGGCCAGCAGCTCGTCGCGCCTCGGGTCCGTCATCTCGACGCCGTCGTCATGGCACCGACGCACGAACATCAACCAGGCTGCAACGGCATAAATCAATCGTCCGGACGGGCGCCCCGCGGCGAGATTGTCGGCGATCGTTGCGAACAGGCGAAAGCGAACTTTCTGCGAGCCGTCCCAGTCAATCTGGGCAAGCCGATAAACGATCTCGGGGTTCCGAAAACGCTTGAGGATCTCGTCGCAGTACCCGGGCAGGTCCAGTTGCTCCGGCGGATTCAGTGTCGGGCAGATCTCCTCCAGCATCATCGCGCGCACGAAATCGTGCAGACCCGGATCAGTGACGGCTTCGCGCACCGAATCGTGCCCGGCCAGCATGCCGGCATAGGCAAGCGTCGAATGCGCACCGTTCAGCAGTCGGATCTTGGCCGTCTCGAACGGTTCGATGTCGTCGGTCAGGGTTACGCCCACGCGGTCCCAGGCCGGTTGCGGGCCGCTGAAGCGATCTTCGATGACCCACTGGCTGAATGCCTCACGGGCGACCGGCATTGCGTCGTCATACCCGGCGGTTTCTGCGACATAGTCACGTAGTGCGTCGTCGGTAGCCGGCGTGATGCTGTCGACCATCGTGCACGGGAAAGCGATATTCGAACGAATCCAATCGGCGAGGGACGAGTTCACCCGCTCGGCGAACGCGAGCACGGCCGCTTCGAGCAGGCGGCCGTTGCTGGACACGTTATCGCAGGAAATGATCGTGATAGCCGCGTAGCCCGCCGCGCGCCGGCGCTGCAGCGCGGCGACCAGCAACCCGATGGCGCTTTGCGGCTCATCAAGGCTTGCAAGATCGGCGATGATCTCGGGTCGGCCGGCATCGAGATCGCCGTCCGGTGTCAGGCAATAGCCTTTTTCCGTAATCGTCATTGTGACCACGTGCGTAGTCGGCGCCGTCAAACGTTCGAGCACGAGGCCCATGTCTTCCGCGCCGACCAGTACCTCGGCAAGCGCATGGATTACGCGAATACTCGATTGCTCATCGCGGATCGCCAGCGTGTAGCGATAGTCCTGAGGCCGCAACGCATCGCGCACGCCGCTCGAGCGCATCTGCACGCCACAAATACGCCAATCGCCGCCGTGCTCGAGCGCCTCCTCGGTGAACACGGCCTGGTGCGCGCGGTGGAACGCGCCGGGGCCGATGTGCACGATGCCAATCCCGGTGTTTTCGACATCGTAGGCAGCCGGGCT
This sequence comes from Woeseiaceae bacterium, assembly GCA_037386205.1. GTDB lineage: Bacteria > Pseudomonadota > Gammaproteobacteria > Steroidobacterales > Woeseiaceae > UBA1847. The sequence continues at coordinate 8,064 of JARRMH010000158.1, forward strand.
GACCGCTGCCGCGACCTGTGCGTTGAGCCGTTCCATGATTACTCGTTGGCCGGCTTGCCGATCGTCGCGAGGATGCCGCCATCCACGTAAACGACCTGGCCGTTGACGAAATCGCTCGCCTCGGAGGCGAGGAACACGGCCGTGCCCTGCAGGTCTTCGGGATCCCCCCAGCGGCCCGCCGGCGTGCGGCTGACGATAAAGTCGTTGAACGGATGGCCGTCCACGCGGATCGGGGCCGTCTGGCTGGTCGCGAAATATCCCGGGCCGATGCCGTTGACCTGGATGTTGTGCTTCGCCCACTCGGTGGCCATGTTGCGGGTCAGCATCTTGAGTCCGCCCTTCGCCGCCGCGTAAGCGCCCACCGAAGTCCGGCCAAGCTCGCTCATCATCGAGCAGATGTTGATGACCTTGCCGGCGCCGCGGTCGATCATGCGCCGCACGACGGGTTTGGTCATGACGAACACGCCCGTCAGGTCGGTGCGGATGACCGCCTCCCAGTCCTCGAGCGACATGTCGAGCAGGGGGATGCGCTTGATGATGCCCGCGTTGTTGACGAGGATATCGATCGGGCCGACATCCGACTCGATCTCGTCAACCGCGGCCTCGACCGCGGCTTCGCCGGTGACGTCGAACAGGTAGCCGTGCGCCGTCAGACCGTGCGCGCGGTAAGCTTCCAACGCTTCGTCGAGCTTCTCTTGGGACGAGTGACCGTTTACGACGAGCGTCGCCCCCGCCTCGCCGAGACCGGTTGCCATCGCCATGCCGAGCCCGTGCGTCGCGCCCGTTACGAGCGCAACTTTGCCGGTCAGATCGAACAGCTTCATTGCGCGCTCGCCCGGAACTCGTTCGGCTGGAACGTATCCATGTCGGCGTAGTCGACGTTTTCGCCGGCCATGCCCCAGATAAACGTGTAGTTGCTCGTACCGACGCCCGAGTGTATCGACCACGGCGGCGATACGACGGCCTCGTTATTGCCCACCCAGACATGCCTGGTTTCTTCGCGCGGGCACATAAAGTGGCTTACGGCCTGGTCGTCGTCTACCTCGAAGTAGAAGTAGGTCTCCATGCGCCGCGCGTGCGTGTGCGCCGGCATCGTGTTCCAGACACTGCCGGGCTTGAGCTCGGTCATTCCCATTTGCAGCTGGCAGGTATCGACCGTGCTCGTCACGATGAGCTTGTTTATGACCCGCTCGTTGCACGTCTTTGCATCGCCCATCGGCATGACCTCGGCATCCTGCAGGCCGATCTTCTTCGTCGGGTAGTCCTGGTGCGCGCCGACCGAGTTGAAGTAGAACTTCGCCGGGTTCTTGGCATCGTCGCTCGAGAACTCGATCTTGCGATTGCCGCGGCCGATGTAGATGCCTTCCTTGTGATCGATGTCGAAATCGCCGGCATCCACCGATACCTTGCCCGGGCCGCCGACGTTGATGACGCCGAGCTCGCGGCGCTCGAGAAAATACTCGGCCCGCAACTCATCGACGGTGCCGAGTGACACGGTCTCCTTCACGGGCATCACGCCACCCACGACGAAGCGATCGTAGTGTGTGTAGACGAGCTCGATGTGATCGTCCTGGAACAGGTCGGTAACGAGGAAGTTCTCGAC
>JARRMH010000159.1:0-5735 GCA_037386205.1 Woeseiaceae bacterium
CCGGCGCAAGCCGTGGTTCGACCGGACAATCTTCGTCATTGTCGCGGACCATTGCGCGTCCAGTGCCGGCAAGGAGGAGTTGCCGGTCGATCGTTATCGCATCCCGCTTATCGTGTACGCGCCGGGCATCGTCGCGCCCGGAAAGATCGGCCGCCTCGCGAGCCAGATCGATATCGCGCCGACCCTCTTCGGCCTGCTCAACTGGACCTACGAGAGCGAGATGTTCGGACGGGACCTGATGCAGGCCGCAGCCGCCCGGGACCGGGCGCTGATCGGGACGTACCAGAAGCTGGGACTCCTGACGGCCGACAATACGCTGACGATACTCGAGCCCGGCAAGAGCGCCAGCGAGTTCGTCTACGACCCGGTCGCGCACGAGCAGGCCCCGCAGCCGACCGAAGCCGCCGAACTGCAGGACACGATCGCGTACTACCAGAGCGCCGCCGATCTCTATGCTGCCCGGGTGCGGAGCCGGCAGTGACGTTCGGCACGCATGTTCGGCTCGCGTCGATTGCGGCGGCGCTGGTGTTCATTGTCACGCTGCTTGCCATGGTCACGGACTTCGACCTGGCCATCTCCGATGCCCTGTACGGCCCGCACGACAGCTGGCCGGTATCGCACGCGTACGGGGCGCTGCGTTTCTTTTTCTATGACGGGCCGATCTGGCTGCTCGGCCTGCTTGCCATCGGCCTGGCCGCCGCGGCCGCGTTCCCCCGGCTGCTCGGGCAAAGCGGCCTTTCCCGGCGGGAATGCCTGTTCGCATTGACCTGCCTCGTCGCCACGCCGGTCCTGGTCGGGACGTTGAAGGATCTGTCGGGTGTCGCGTGTGCATACGATCTCGCCCGATACGGCGGTACGCTGAGCGATGAACTCGGCCGCTACCCGTTCATGCACCCCGGCGCCGGTCGCTGCTGGCCCGCCGCACACCCGAGCGGTGCGTTTGCATTGCTGTGTCTCGGCGCCCTGCATCGGCCCCGCCACGTGCGTCGCAGCTTGTGGCTACTGGCGCTCGGCGCCGGTCTAGTCCTGGGCGCCTACCAGGTTGCCCGCGGCGCACACTTCGTCAGCCCCGTGATCATCACCGCCCTGATCGCGCAGGTCGTTGCGTCGTCGGCTGCGGCCGTCCTGCTGAGCCGCGCTCAGCGGCAAATAACGTCCAGTCCGCCCATGTAGGGACGCAGCACGTCCGGCACACGTATGCTGCCGTCTTCCTGCTGGTAGTTCTCCATGACGGCGATCAGCGCCCGTCCGGCCGCCACGCCCGAGCCGTTCAGCGTGTGGATGAGTTCGGGCTTGCCGGTCTCCGGATTACGGCGGCGCGCTTTCATGCGCCGGGCCTGGAAGTCGTTGTAATTGCTGCACGACGAAATCTCGCGATAGCGGTTCTGTCCCGGCAACCAGACCTCGATGTCGTAGGTCTTGGTCGAGCCGAACCCGATATCCCCGGAACAGAGGATGACGAGCCGGTAGGGAAGCTCGAGCTTCTGCAGAATGACCTCGGCATGGCCGGTCAGCTCCTCGAGCGCCGCCATCGATGCGTCCGGCGCCACGAACTGCACGAGTTCGACCTTTTCGAACTGGTGCTGGCGAATCATGCCGCGCGTGTCCTGGCCGTGTGACCCGGCTTCGGAACGAAAACAAGGCGTATGCGCGACATGGCGTATCGGCAGCTCGTCGGCGTCGAAGATCACGTCGGACGCGAGGTTGGTCACCTCTCCTCGGCCGTCGGGATCAGGTAGAACGGCGATGCGTCCGTCGTCTTGAACTGGTCTTCCTCGAATTTCGGCAATTGCCCGGTGCCGACGAGGGCGGTCGACTTCACGAGGTACGGCACGTAGGTCTCAGTGTAGCCATGCTCGCCCGTGTGCGTGTCGAGCATGAACTGGATCAGCGCCCGCTGCAGGCGCGCAAGGCCGCCGTGCATGACGACGAAACGGGCGCCGGATATCTTGCTCGCCGCATCGAAATCGAGTTGCCCGAGCCCTTCTCCGAGTTCGATGTGGTCCTTCGGCTCGAACGCCAGTTCGGTCGGTTCGCCCCAGGTCCGGACCTCGGTGTTGTCGTCTTCCGAGTCGCCGGTCGGCACGTCGTCGGCGAGCAGGTTCGGCAGACCCAGTTCGACCTCGCGCAGCTTCGCCTGCACGTCCTGCAGCGCCGCCTCGCTGGTATCGAGGCGATCGCCGAGGTCCTTGACCGCGGCCAGCAGCGGCTCGATATCGTCGCCCTGCGCCTTGGCCTTGCCGATCTTTTTGGCACTGGCGTTGCGCTCGCTCTGCAACTGTTCGGTCTCGACCTGCAGCGCCTTGCGGCGTTTCTCGAGGCCGAGGTAGGCATCGGCATCGAACTCGAAGCCGCGGCGAGCGAGATTGGCGGCAACCTCGGCTGCCGACTGGCGAAGCAATTTGGGATCGATCATCGTTACGGCCTGTTATTTCCTGTCGCGGGCACGGCGCTCGATGTCGTCGAGTTTTTCCTTGATACGAATTTCGAGGCCGCGCGGCACGGGATGATAATACTTCGCCGGCTGCATGTCGTCGGGAAAGTAGTTCTCGCCGAGCGCAATGCCGCCGTCTTCGTCATGTGCGTAGCGATAGCCCTCCCCGTAGCCGAGATCCTTCATCAGGGCGGTAGGCGCATTGCGCAGGTGCAACGGTACCTCGAGCGATCCCTTGTCGCGTGCGTCGTGCATCGCCGCCCCGAAGGCCTTGTAAACGGCGTTGCTTTTCGCGGCGCAGGCAAGATAGACCACAGCATGTGCAATCGCGAGTTCACCCTCGGGGCTGCCGAGCCGCTCGTAGACCTCACCGGCATCGAGGGTCAGGCGCAGCGCCCGCGGATCGGCATTGCCCACGTCTTCTGACGCAACGCGGATCAGGCGCCGCGCGACGTACAGCGGGTCGCAGCCGCCGTCGAGCATGCGCGCCAGCCAGTAAAGTGCTGCGTCGGGATCGGTGCCCCGGATCGATTTGTGCAGCGCCGATATCTGGTCGTAGAAATACTCGCCCTGCTTGTCGAAGCGGCGGCGGCTGCCGGACGCGACCTCGGCAATGACGGCTTCCCCGATGTGGCCGTCGGTCGCGAGGTCTGCAGCGAGTTCGAGAAGATTGAGGGCGCGCCGCGCATCGCCGTCGGCCGCGCGCGCGATGACGTGCAGTCCGTCCTCATCTATCGTGTACTGCCCGCCGAGCCCGCGCGCCTCGTCACGCAGTGCACGCTGCAACACAGCGGTGAGATCGTCTTCACTCAACGCCCGCAGCACGTAGGTGCGTGCCCGCGACAACAGCGCGTTGTTGAGCTCGAAAGAGGGGTTCTCGGTGGTGGCCCCGATGAACGTCAGCGTCCCGTCTTCCACGAACGGCAGGAACGCATCCTGCTGCGACTTGTTGAAGCGATGCACCTCGTCGAGAAACAGGACGGTGCTGCGTCGGTGCATCTGGCGCTCCTGCTCGGCCTCTGCGACGGCCGACCGGATATCCTTTACACCGGCCATGACTGCCGAGAGCGCAATGAAGTGCGAATCCGTCGTCGTCGCGATCATGCGTGCGAGCGTGGTCTTGCCCGTGCCGGGCGGCCCCCAGAAAATCATCGAATGCGCCCGGCCCTGCTCGATTGCCCGCAACAGCGGCTTGCCTGCGTCAAGCAGATGCCGTTGCCCGGAGAACTCCGCGAGCGTCGCAGGTCGCATGCGGTCCGCGAGCGGGCGGCTGCCGCTGTCAGCAGGATCGTTAGCGAACAGGTCGGTCAATGCTGCACGTAGCGCGAATACCGCTCTTCGAGCCACAGGGCCCAGCCGCCGACGCCCGCCGCCGCGACCAGAAGGCCGCCCACAATACCCACGGTATTGGCGACCACGTCGAGCCATTCCGCCATGCGGTAGCGAACCAGCAGCTGGCAGCCTTCGACGACCAGCCCGAAGGCAAACAGGCCGAGCGCGATGACCCAGTAGCGATGGCGCGCGACCAGCCCGCCGAACCAGAGCGCGAGAAAGGCAAACGTGAGGCCGTGCAACCACTTGTCGGTGTGGGCAAACAACGACAGGGCTTTGGCGCGATTGTCGAGCCAGAAGGTTGGCGTCAGGGTTCCCGCAAGCACGACGAGCAGCAGCACGATGCTCAGGACTCGCCAGAGGCTCGCATGCTGCAACGGCAGCATCAGGGCGAGACTTCGGCGGCCACGGCCGGTACACCGACGAGATCGGCCTCGTCCGGCACGGTAAACACGAAGCGTTCGCCGTCCAGCGGCTCGTTCGTGACGACGTCCTCGAGCGCGACGAGCGTCGTCTGATCGAGGTTGTCGAAGAAGGCCATGCGGGTAAGCCGCCCGTCGACAAAGCCGAGCTCCATGCGTTCGAAGCCGCTGCTTGTATCGAGCGGTATCATCCTGACCCACGTGGTGCCGTTCTCGACGGTCGAGCTGTCGAAGCGAAACTGGTCCAGCGCCTCTTCGTCGCCGCCCAGCAGCAATGCCGGCGTGTTCGCCAGCGCCTCGGCCTGCGGCTTGACCGTCACCTGGGCCAGGTCCACGTCGTAGCTCCAGATATTGAGGCCGTCCGCGACCAGCTCCTGCTCGTAGGGTTCCGCATAAGACCAGCGGAACTTGCCCGGGCGCGCGATCGCGAGCGTGCCGCTCGAGCGCTCGACGACCTCGCCCTGTGCGTCGATCAGCGCCTGCTCGAAGCGCGCTTCCATCGTCTCGACCGTGTCGACGAAATCCCTGACCAGTCGCTCTCCGGCCGCGTCGACCCGTACCTGGGCCGAGACGGTCTGGAACGCCATCAGCAGCCCTGCCACAACAACCAGTTGAAATCCTCGTCTCACGTGCTGCGTACCTTTTGCTCTCGCTTCGCTACTGCTCTTCTGCCGGCGACGTCGGGACCAGGATTTCCCGCGTGCCGTTGGGCTGCAGCGGCCCGACGAGGCCCGCTGCCTCCATCGACTCGACCATCCGCGCGGCCCGGTTGTAGCCGATCTTGAGACGCCGCTGAACGCCGGAAATCGACGCCTTGCGGGTGTCCATGACGACCTGAACAGCCTGGTCATACAGCGGATCCTGCTCGGCATCGGCGCTGTCGGACGCGGGCTGGTCGATCCCGGTCAGTCCCGGAGTTGGACTCGACGGGCCTTCGAGAATTTCATCGATGTAGCGCGGTGCCGCGCTTTTTTTCAGGTGCCGGACCACCGCGTGGACCTCGTTGTCCGCGACGAACGCGCCGTGCACGCGCACCGGCAGAGACGTGCCGGGTGGCAGGTACAACATGTCGCCGTGACCGAGCAGGTTTTCGGCGCCCTGCTGGTCGAGGATGGTACGCGAATCGACTTTCGCGGAGACCTGGAAAGCGATGCGGGTCGGCACGTTGGCCTTGATCAGCCCCGTGATGACGTCCACCGATGGCCGCTGGGTCGCGAGTATCATGTGAATGCCGGACGCCCTCGCTTTTTGCGCCAGCCGCGCAATCAGCTCTTCGACCTTCTTGCCGACGATCATCATCATGTCGGCCAACTCGTCGATGACGACGACGATGCGGGGCATCGTGCCGAGCGCCGGTCGCTCCGGCAGCTCGTCGCCGAAGACCTCGGGCGGCACGAACAACGGATCGGGAATCGGCTTGCCGGCCTCGATCGCCTCGCTGACCTTGCGGTTATAGCCGCCGAGATTGCGGACGCCGAGGGCCGCCATGAGCCGATAGCGCCGCTCCATCTCCGCGACGCACCAGCGCAGGGCGTTCGCGGCTTCCT
>JARRMH010000160.1:0-5722 GCA_037386205.1 Woeseiaceae bacterium
ATGTCAATCCTGATGTATTGATTCCGAGACCTGAAACCGAAATTCTTGTTGAGACTATACTCCATCATTTAAAAAATGAAGGTGATAAAATAATATTGGATATCGGCTGTGGAAGCGGCAATATTTCTATTGCTCTTGCAGTGAATAATCCATCGTTAAAAATCTATTCAACTGATTCTAGCGAAGGTGCATTAAATGTTTCAAAGCGAAATGCTGAAAAGAATTCTGTTTTGGATAAAATTGAATTTATTCATCATAATATTTTAACTGAAGATTTAAATCAATTTCCGGAGCTCGATGTTATCGTTTCAAATCCTCCTTATGTTTCTTCTGATGAATTTTCTTCTCTTCAAAAAGAAATAAGAGATTTTGAACCCAGAAAAGCGGTAACAGATGATGCTGATGGTTACACTTTTTTCAAAGTTATATCAGCAAAATCATTTAGTAAATTGAGAGAAGGAGGAAAGTTATTTTTTGAAATGGCTCAGGGGCAGAGCAGGGAAGTCGTTGAGATAATGATAACTCATAATTACAAAAACATAGAAATAATAAAAGATTATCAAAAGATAGATCGGATAAGCATTGGAGAAAGATAATGATAGCTGTTGTTCAAAGAGTTAAGTCAGCTTCTGTAAATATATTTGAACAAAACTATTCTGAGAAAATAGACAAAGGACTTTTAATTTTACTTGGAATAAAATCAGGCGACACAGGAGAAGATGTAGTTTTTGTTGCCGATAATCAGTCTGGGTTTCATGGACGTGCCCCTGCCATCAGCGGCTATGGTAAACGATTGCGCGTTGACCATCATAGGGAGTTGCCGTTAGCCTCCCCAAATGGGCCTCCGGATTACTTTCGAACTCACCGACCGCGACCTCGGATTTTTTCGCCGGGCGTTGCGCCAGTCGCGGGCCGCAGTCAAGGACGCGGAGGACGGTGAGATCGTCGATGCAATCCACGCCGTGCTGGACGAGATTCGCAGCAGCGAGCCGCTACCCGATTTCGTCGGCCGGCGGATTCCGGACCTCGAGTCACTGTTGCGCATGCTCGCCGATGAGGAATGGCAGCTTCCGACTGCCGACCGCGAGCGGCTGCTCGCGACCTTCGTCTACTTCGCCGACCCCGAGGACATCCTGCCCGACGACGTACCCGTGATCGGCTATCTCGACGACGTCATCATCATCGAACTGGTCGCCCGCGAGATGCAACATGTCCGTGAGGCCTACGACGACTTCTGCGCGTACAGGGAAAAATTCGATCGCGACAACGGCCCCGACGTCGACGCGGCCCTTCGCCGCGACCGCATCGATCGGCGCCGGCAGCAACTGCACCAGCGCATGCGCCGTCGCTCGGCAGCAGAGGCGAAATCCGGCCTCTGGTAACAGGCATATGGGGACAGTGACCCTAATTGCGAACGCAATTAGGGTCACTGTCCCCGCTTGTACTACAGTCGCATCAGGACGGAGCCCCAGGTGAAGCCGCCGCCGAACGCCTCCATGAGCACCAGCTGACCTTCCTTGACGCGCCCGTCCCGGCGGCCGACGTCCAGGGCCATGGGAACCGAAGCGGCGGATGTATTGCCATGGTCCTGCACGGTCAGGATGACTTTCTCCATCGGCAGCCCGAGCCGTTTGGCCGTCGCCTGGATGATACGGATGTTGGCCTGGTGGGGAATAAGCCAGTCCAGTTCGTCCTTGTCGATACCGGCCTTTTCCAGCGTTTCGGACGCGACGTTGCCGAGCGTCGTAACCGCAACCTTGAAGACCTCGTTGCCCTTCATGAGGATGCGACCCGCGTCGGTGCCGGCGAGTTCCAGGTGATGGGAAACCCCGTACGGATAGTGCAGCAACTCGCGGTACTGGCCGTCCGCGCCGAGATGGCAGGCAAGGATGCCCGGCTCTGCCGACGGTTTGACGATTGCCGCGCCCGCACCGTCGCCGAACAGCACACACGTGTTGCGATCGTCCCAGTCGATCAGCTTGGTAATGCACTCGGCGCCCATGACCAACGCGCAGCTGGCCTCGCCGAGCCTGATGTACTTGTCGGCGGTCGTCAGCGCATAGATGAAGCCCGTGCAGGCAGCCTCGAGGCTGAACGCCGTGCAGGCGGGGATACCGAGGCGATGCTGGATGATCGTCGAGATATTGGGGAACACGACGTCCGGGGTCGTCGTGCCGGTAATGACGAAATCGATATCACCAGGCTCAACGCCGGCATCTTCCATGGCCAGCTTCGCCGCCTCGCAACACATATCGGAGGTCGTCTGGTCGGTATCGACCACATGCCGGCGCTCGACGCCGGTGCGGGTTCGGATCCACTCGTCGGTGGTATCGACGATCTTCTCGAGATCGAAGTTGGTCAGCACCCTTTCGGGCAGGTAACGCCCTGTTCCGACGATACGCGAATACATCATGCCGCTTCCTTCTCCAGTAGCCTGCCGATTTGTTGCGGCAGCTGGTTGCGTACCTCGACAACCGCCGTGTCGATGGCATGCTGAAAAGCGAAAGCGTCCGCACTGCCGTGGCTTTTTATGACGATACCATTAAGCCCGGCAAGAGTCGCACCGTTGTATTTGCGCGAATCCATTTGCTGCGCCATGTGACGCAGCACGGAACCGGCGAGCATGGCCTGCACCCGGGTCAACAGGTTACGTCCGAACGCCGCCCTGAGATGGTGTTTGCATACGCCGACCGTGCCCTCCATGGTCTTGATCGCCACGTTGCCGGTGAATCCGTCCGTAACGACGACGTCGGTCTTGCCCGAAAGCAGGTCGTTGCCTTCGACGAAGCCGACGTAGTTTAAAGCGCTCGCGCTAAGCAATGCGGCCGCGTCCTTGACCGTATCGTTGCCCTTGATGTCCTCGGCACCGATATTGAGCAGCGAGACGCGCGGTTGCTCGATGCCGTTGATGTCCGTCGCGATCAGCGAACCCATTACCGCATACTGGAACAATTGTTCGGGCGTGGCCTGCGTGTTGGCGCCGAGATCGAGCATGTGAATCGAGCCGCCAAGTGACGGGATTTCAGCGACGATCGCCGGACGATCGATACCCGGGAGCATCTTGAGAACGAATTTCGCCGTCGCCATCAGTGCGCCCGTGTTGCCCGCGCTCACGCAGGCATCGGAAGCACCCTCCTTGACCAGGTTGATCGCAACGCGCATGGACGAATCTTTCTTGCGTCGCAGCGCTTCGGCCGGTGCTTCCGACATGCCCACAACTTCCGTCGCATGCACGATGCGCAGCCGCGACGGGTCGTCGATGAGGCGATCGACAAGCGCACGCAGCTCATCCTCATCACCGACGAGGATCAGCTCCACCTTGCGGTATTTTTTCAGCGTCGCGGCCGACGCGCGCACGACGACCTCGGCACCGAGATCGCCGCTCATCGCATCGAGAGACAGGGTTGTCGAGTTGACGCTCACCAGGAAGACGGGCCGGAGCACTGCCGGCCGGCCCGGGAGGTGTCGTTACTCGTCGTCTTCGTCGATCGCTTCGGACTGCGCGACGACCTGTTTGCCGCGGTAAAACCCGTCCGGCGATACGCGATGGCGCACGTGCGTCTCGCCCGAGGTCGGGTCGACCGACAGCGTCGGCTTGCTGATCTTGTCATGCGAGCGACGCGCACCACGCGTTGCAGGGGTCCTGCGACTTTTCTGTACAGCCATTACCTTCTCCAAACGGCCCGGCGTATCATCCCGAGCCTTCGTTATCCCGTGCCATTTGCTCGCGCAACGCGGCAAATGGCGTCGTCGTATCCTCCCCGGCGTCCTGCTGCCCATCGTCAGTCAGTGCCCGACAGGATGCCGATTCAGCATGCGCCGCCGCGAACGGCAGCGCCATAACCAGCAACTCGTCGACGATGTCCTGCGGACGAAGCAGCGGCTCCTCCAGCTCCCAGACTTCGTACTCGTCGTAACCTCGCGGCTCCTCGTCGAAGTCGAGGAGGAGCAGATCCGCCTCTGCCGCAAGCGGCTGGCGAAGCGCCTCCAGACACCGCTGGCACACCAGGTCCACCGTGGCCTCGAGCCGGCAAGCGACGCTGGGCAGCTGTTGCTGCGCATCGGCGAAACCGAAAGCCAGGCGGCCCGTCACCTGCGCATCGCGCCAGCCCGTGGGTACTTTATCAGCATCCAGCGCGGCCAGGTCGGACGCGATGACCGCCGACAGCTCCGGAAGATTGCCGACTTTATCAGCAATTTCAATAACCTGCGACACCGCCGCCCATTCGGCCGCGGTGCGGCGCGCGCGCAGCGGATTTCCCATGGCGCGCGCATGATAAGGACCGCCGCAGCCTAAGTCAAAGCCTCGAACGCAGAAATGTCGGCAGGCTGCACCAAACCCGGTAAACTCCAAGAATCGTGACTTAAGGTTTTGATTTGCTTATGCAAAACCCATCATCCCCTCCAGTCTTCCTGGCCTCGTCGTCCCCGTACCGGCGCGATTTGCTCGAACGTATCCTCGATAACTTCGAAGCCGTGGACCCCGACGTCGACGAGAGCGGCGCGGATGATCTGGCACCCGCCGAGCGCGCACCCTATCTCGCGCGGCGCAAGGCCGAGGCGGTGGCGGTCAATGCGCGGCGGGCGATCGTGATCGGTGCCGACCAGCTTGCCGTGCTCGACGACCGCGTCCTCGGCAAACCGGGCGATCATGCAAAGGCCGTCGAACAGCTGCTCGCGGCTTCGGGCAAGACCGTGACCTTTTTGACCGCGGTTTGCATCCTCGATCCGGTCGGCCGCGCACGGTATGAACACTCCGACAGGACTGTCGTCAGGTTTCGCAACTTCGACCGGCGTCTCGCTGATGCGTACCTGCGCCACGACAAGCCTTACGACTGTGCCGGCAGCTTCAAGATCGAAGGCGCCGGCTTTATCTTGTTCGAGTCTGTGGAGACCAACGACCCGACTGCGCTCGTCGGCCTGCCGATGATCTGGGTCACGGCACGATTGCTCGAACTCGGCTGTCTCCTACCGTGACTTCTTGTCGCGCTGCGCCTCGATAACGCCGACCGTCAGGAATTCTTCAAGATCTGGCGCCAGCGGCGCGGTGAAGTGCAGGTCATTGCCACTTGCGTCAGCGAACGCGATCGACTGCGCGTGCAGGAACAGGCGCTGCAATCCGAACCGTCGTGCCACGTCGTTGGCCTCCGCGTCGCCATAGCGCTCGTCGCCCGCGATCGGGTGGCCCGCATGCTGCAGGTGCACGCGAATCTGATGGGTCCGGCCGGTTTCAGGCGCGCATCGCAGCAGACTGTAGACGCCATAGGTGCGCGACAGGGCAACCTGCGTCCGGGCCGGTTTGCCCGCGTCACTGACGATCACGTGCCGTTCCCCGCCGCGGCGATTCCTGACCAGCAGCGGAACGTCGATCGACTGCTCGCCGTATGCCCAGTCACCGATCACCAGCGCCAGGTAGTTCTTTTCGACGAGGCCCTCACGAAACCTGGCGTGCAGATCGCGCAGCGCGCTGCGTCGCTTCGCCATGACGAGGCATCCCGACGTCTCGCGATCGAGCCGGTGCACGAGGTCGAGGTCCTTGAGGTCGGGGCGCGCGTGCCGCAGCAACTCGATGACGCCATGACTGATGCCGCTGCCGCCGTGCACCGCCAGTCCGGCCGGCTTGTTGACGACGAGCAGGCGCTTGTCCTCGTAGAGCACCTCGTCGAGCATCGCTGTCGCCTGCGATGCGGCAGGAGGCGGTCCGCCGCGGCTGACGCGCGCC
>JARRMH010000161.1:0-4055 GCA_037386205.1 Woeseiaceae bacterium
CGAAGACGAAGGCGATGACGATCGCGAAAGTTCCCAGAGCCATTCGATTGACTGGTGGGCCCAGGTGCGAACAGCCGTCCGCGATGCCGATGATGCCGACCTGGACGAGTGGCTGCAGTCTCAGGGATACAGGCGATGGGTGTCGGTGATGCAGGGACCGATGCCGACCTCGGGTGAGCCGACAACGCCATCAGAGCAGGCAAGCGTAGGGACAGCGTACAGGAACGTGTACGGCGATCTGGAGGTCCGGGTTAGCGAGAACTGCGTGATACAGATACAGTCCAGGCTATTTGACACGTCAGATTTTGCAAAAAACATCCCCCCGCGAATCGTTTGCAAGGGAACCTCAGGAATGGACCTTTCCGGACTGCATGAATTCCTGCATAAGGGCAGAGAACAGTGAATACCGGTGCGTCGCAAGGTCTCGTTCCTGCCGCTGGCTCGACGCGGGCGGTGGGCACTGACAAGGAAGGGACGTTAAACACGGGGTCTGCATCGTGATCGGCACGACCAGGTACTTTGTCGGCGGTTGTCTTGTCGCGTTGGCCATTGCCGCTGCACCCGAGCAGCGGGCCGTCTGCGCGGACGGAGCCGAATTTTTTAGCCTGTCGCGGGACCAATACGCGGATCGTCTCGAGGGTTTCTGGCTGGGCCAGAGCATTGCCAACTGGACCGGCCTGGTAACCGAAATGGACAAGATTGGTGGCGACGGGCCCGCGGGCGAGTTCTATACCCGCGACGACTGGGGAAAGCCCGACCAGCCCAATATCTGGAGCGGCGAGCGAAGCTCCCTGTCGCCAACTATTGATTGGGTCTTCGAGGAGCCGGACGGTGTATGGGGTGCCGATGATGACACCGACATCGAATACCTGTATCAGCACCTGTTGCTAACCCACCGAACGAGCCGCTTGACCGGCGAACAAATTCGCGCGGGGTGGCTGCGGCATATCTATTCCGATGAGGACACGCCGTTCAGAAACGCAAACGGCGAACCGGAAAATTACCTGTGGGTTTCCAACCAGCGCGCATTCGACCTGATGTCCGAGCAAGGGCTTGTGCCGCCGGCAACCAGTGATCCACAACTCAATGCCCACGTGGAGATGATCGATGCGCAATTGACAACCGAGATATTCGGGTTGTTCGCACCGGGGAGGCCGGATGTTGCGTTACGCATGGCGTACCTGCCGATCAGGACGACGGCACGCGGCGAAGCAGCGCTTGCCGCCGAGTTCTACGTGATCATGCACTCACTGGCGTCCGTAACGGATGCCGGCCAATCGATGAAGGAACGCGTGCATTGGCTGGCCGCCGAAGCTCGCAAACATCTTCCCGAGGCGTCCTATACGGCGAAGATGTTCGACTTCGTCAAAAGCCGTTACACGGCCGGGGTCCCCTGGGAGCAGGCGCGAGACGATGTTTACAGGAGATACCAGGTTGACCAGCAGGATGGCTACGACATTGCTTCAAGAGACATGATTTGCAACGGATGCTTCGCGTCGGGGATCAACTTTGCAGCCAGTATCGTCAGCCTGCTGTATGGCGAAGGTGACTACAAGCAGACGGTAAAGATTGCCGTTCTCGCAGGTTGGGACTCGGACAATCCGGCAGCGACATGGGGCGGCCTGCTCGGATTCTTACTGGGTAAGGAAGGACTGGAGAATGTATTCGCGCGGAAATTCTCCAACCGTTTCAACATTCACCGAACCCGCAAGGGATTCCCCGTTCCGGGCGGCATCGATACATTTGCCGATATGGCCCGGAACGGAATCCGGATTGTCGATCGGGTCGTACGCGACGAGACAGGGGGCCACGTCTCGGAACAGGACGATACGTGGCAGATCCCCTGGCAGTCGAACAAGCGTCCGATCAGTTCCCGCTTTTCTACGGATTGCATGCGTCTCCGGGGTGCATGCCAATCGTACGCAAGAAATCGCGCGCCATCTTGGGAAGCTGTCCCCACGACTGCACCCGGTCGCCCCTGAAAATCCCTGCGTCTTCTTCGGGGTCATCCTGTTGGCCCGAATACGAACATTCCGATTTGCCGTTTGCTCCACCCGGAATCGGGTTGCCTTTTCCATCGACTTCGCCAGCGTTGGCAGCATTCATGCTCAGACCCATGAGGGCTGCGAGGAATAGCGACAGGCTCAACCGGTTCAGATTCTGCAATGCATTTTTCATTTTCGTGGCTCCTTCTTGTTGTTTTGTGGCGGGATTGCTCCAGAGCGCTGCACAAGCGCACACAATAAGCCTAGTACATCAAAAAGAATCCGCAACGTCGCCGGGTTGCTGCGCGGGTTGACTCGCCGGGGACAGGACTCGACGGGCCGCTCTCCACCCGCGAGCCACCGGTTACGGTCAGTTTTCGAATGCCGGAAACTTTGCCAGCAACGCGATGAGCCGGCGCGCGACCCCCTCGTGATCCTCGACCGAAGGGTGGCCGTGGCTCCCCTGGTACGTCAGCCCGTCGACGCGCAGGACGGTCACCTCGCGCCCGGTAATCGTCACGGAGGCCGGCCGGGTCCTGCCATCGTTCGTCCTCCCCCACCGCCGTCGAGAAGTCGTTGGTGCCGAGCCAGATCACGATGGCGTCGGGCTGCCATGCCGCATCGGGTTCCCCGGACAGGGCGCGGTGATACAGGACCGGCATCGTCGTGCCGGGCTCCTTGTTCGCGTAGTTGCGCACCATGCCGAAGCCCGACGACGCCAGGATGCGGTAATCGGAGGCGAAATGTTTGGCCGTCAACGGACCGAAGGCGAGTGACGTGTTGGTCGTGTCCCGCACCTGCGTGCCAGAGCATTCGGTACCCGTGGATGTGTCGCCGTAGCCGACCGTGAACGAGTCGCCAATGAATTCGATCGCGCGCGTGTAGTCAGGCGGCGCACGGCGGCGGCCGGCGTCGGGCACGGAGAAGCCAAGGAAACGGGCAGTCGATCCCTGCGTTTCCGATGTCTTTTCGACGCGAATGGTATGCGCGCCGTCGCCGAGATCGGCCAGCGTTACATCGCGATACCCGGCACGCGGCAGGACCAGCAGTAATTCGCCGTCGACCAGTACATGAAGAACGTTCTGGTCGTCATCGACCGAGAAGCTGACGGCCGGTCCGTCGAAGCGCGCTTCGAAATAGACTCCGGGCCACTGGTATTCGTGTACAGGGTGTCCGTTTGCGACGACCTCGCGTGTAACGACACCCCTAGCATTACCGCAAGGCATGCCGAAATGAGGAGAGTCTCTTGCTCGACCGTCGCCAATTCGTCACCAACACGGCCCTGGCACTCGCCGGCCTGGCCTCGTCGACCGCAGGCGCCGCCGCGGCACGGCGCGAGAACCCGCTGCCGCGCTGGAAGGGGTTCAACTTTCTCGACTTCTTCGTGCCCGACCCGGCACATGCGCGACCTGCGACGCCACCGATCATGTTCGATTGGATGCGCGACTGGGGATTCGATTTCGTCCGGGTACCGATGGCGTATCCCGTGTATCTCGACATCGACTATGCGAAAAATATTACGCCCGATGACGTCTACCGAATCGACGAGGCGAAAGTCGCAAAGGTCGACGCGCTCGTCGTGGCGGCCCACGAACGCGGACTGCATGTCAGCCTCAACCTGCACCGGGCGCCGGGCTATTGCATCAATGCCGGCTTCCACGAGCCCTTCAACCTGTGGCGGGACCCGGCAGCGCTGGATGCTTTCTGCCACCACTGGGAGATGTGGGCCAAGCGCTATGCCAGCGTCCCGAGCGAACTGATCAGCTTCGACCTCGTCAACGAGCCGAGTCTGCGCGAGGACATGAACGACCAGTTCGGCAAGCGCGAGGCGCTGCCGCCCGAGACCTATCACCGGGTCGCCGCAGCCGCGGTGGACGCCATACGGCGCGTCAAGCCCGATGCGCTGGTGATTGCCGACGGTAACCAGGGCGGGCATTACGCCGTCCCGGAACTCGCCGACCTCGATATTGCGCAGAGTTGCCGTGGCTACATGCCCTTCAATATTTCACACCACAAGGCGCCGTGGGTTTTCAAAGACCCGGAGGCTCTCGAGACCCCGAGTTGGCCCGG
>JARRMH010000161.1:4065-10058 GCA_037386205.1 Woeseiaceae bacterium
CCCGAGTTGGCCCGGTGGTCCCGGGGCAGACCGCGCGTTTCTGGAATCCTTCTATGCACCGTGGTTCGACCTGATCGACCAGGGCGTCGGCGTGCACTGCGGCGAGTGCGGATGCTACAAGGAGACGCCGCACGACGTATTCCTCGCCTGGTTCGGCGATGTGCTCGACGTGCTCGCGACCCGCGGCGTCGGTTTTGCCCTATGGGAGATGCGCGGCGACTTCGGCATCCTCGACTCGGGCCGTGCGGATGTCGACTACGAGGACTGGCACGGCTACCAACTCGACCGCAAGCTGCTGCGGTTGTTGCAGGATGCCTGAACGCAAGGAGCGTGACCCGTTGAATAGGCTCCGTCGTCTCTTCGTCGCTGTGACGGTCGCCTCTGCAATGCTGTCGGGCACGGCCCGGGCCGCAGACGACGATTACGACTGGACCTACACGCCGCACCCGGACAACATCGCTGCCCGCGAGTGGTTCCAGGACGCAAAGTTCGGCATCTTCATTCACTGGGGGATCTACAGCGTACTCGGGGATGGCGAGTGGGTCATGCAGGTCCAGGAAATTCCGGTCGCGAAATACGAACGCCTTGCCGAGTTTTTCAACCCGACCGCGTTCGATGCCGACGAGTGGGCCCGTGCCTTCAAAAGCGCGGGGGCGCACTACGTTACGATTACGACGAAACACCACGACGGTTTCGCGATGTACGACTCCGCGGTCAGCGATTACGACATCGTCGACAGGACGCCGTACGGCAGGGACGTGATTGCCGAGCTGAAGGCTGCCTGCGATCGTCACGGCCTGAAGCTGTTTTTCTACTACTCGCAGCTCGACTGGCACCATCCCGACTACTACCCGCGCGGCGACACCGGGGGCGACTATACGGGCCGGCCCGATACCGGCAACTGGGACGACTACATCGACTACATGAACGCCCAGCTGACCGAGTTGCTGACGAACTATGGCGAGATCGGGGGCGTCTGGTTCGACGGCTGGTGGGACCAGAAGAACACGCCGATGAAAGACCGCTGGCGCCTGCAGGAAACTTACGAACTGATCCACGACCTGCAGCCGCAGGCCTTGATTATCAGCAACCACCACACGATCCCGTTCCCGGGGGAGGACGTGCAGCCGTTCGAGAAAGACCTGCCGGGCGAGAATACCTCCGGTTTCAACACGACGCACGTCGCCGAGATGCCGCTCGAGATGGCACAGACGATGAACGGCTCGTGGGGCTTCAACCTGCAGGACGATGGGTTCAAATCGACGCGCGAACTTGTGCGAACGCTGGCTGCGGCGGCGGGCCGCAACTCGAATCTGTTGCTCAACACCGGGCCGATGCCGAACGGCCGCCTGCAGCCGGAAAACATCGCGACCTACCGCGAGATCGGCAAGTGGCTCGATAGCTACGGTGAGAGTATCTATGGCACGCGCGGCGGACCGTTGGCCCCGATGGACTGGGGTGTCACGACGCAAACCGATGCGGCCGTGTACGTGCACGTCATGGACTACGATGACGACGAGCTGTTCGTGCCAATCGACCTGGCGTTCGAGTCGGCCGAGCTCCTCGGTGCCGGCAGCGCGATCGAGGCTGAGCGGGAGCAGGGCGGCTGGCGACTGTCGCTGCCGCCGGCCGGCGGCGACGACTACATCCGCGTGATCAGGCTGGCGCGTTAACTTCTGCCGGGTAGCAGCGAACGGAAGAGTTCGCCAACGCTTACCGTCGCGTTGTCGACCAGCGGCTTCGCGCGGAGCCCGATGACGAGGATGTAACCGAGCGTCACGTAGACCAGCATCATGCCCAGGCGCAGGCCGAAACGATCGCCGAGCCAGCCGACGAGCAGGGACACGATCGCGCCGCCGACGATGCCGGTGCAGAGAATCCCGGAAAACGAACCGTGGTGACGGGCGACCGAGTTCAGCGCCAGCGAGAAGATGACCGACCACATGACCGACAGGAAAAAGCCGACCAGCATGAACGCCGCGTAGGCGACGTCCGCACTGCCGAACAGCGCAAAGGTCAGCGCAACCATCGCGGCCAGCGTGAAACCGACGAGGACCTTGCGGCAATCCAGCAACTTCCGCAGCACGAGCCCCAGCAGGCAGCCGGCGGTCAACAAGCCCCAGAACCAGGCGACGGCGCGCGCACCCTCGACCTGCGGATCGAAGCCGTGATAAGTCGCGAGGAACTGCGAGATCCAGTTTGCGATGCCCTGCTCGGAGCCGACGTAGCAGAAGATGCCGAAGAAGTAGGCGATCACTGCGGGGTTCTTCAGCAGGTCCCTGTGCGTTTGCAGGGCGCCGGCCCGCTCGTCGTCGCTGAGGCTGAAATCCGGGAGGCGGACCGCCAGCATGACGATCACCATGAGCAGCGTAACCGCCGCGAAGACCCAGTACAGCGAGGCCCATGGCAAATCGTCGGGCACCAGCGGAGCGAGCGTGTCGAGCAGGATGTTGCTGTCGTTACGGTCGCTGCCGAGACGGGTGACCAGGTACGAGTAGACGAAGGGACTCAGGAACGAGGCACCGCCGAACACGAGTTGACCGATGACCGAGTTGAAGGCGAAGTGTTCTTCGCCGCCCGCCGCGCGCAGCAGCGGGTTGATGGCTACCTGCAGCATCGTCATGCCGACGCCGATCAGGAACAGCGACGCGAGCGCTACCACGTACGTCGGAGACGATGCGAACCAGAGGGACCCGGCGAAGGCGAGCAGGAACGCGGCGACGATGATCCGCTTCTCGCGGTAACGCTCCAGCAGGATGCCGGCCGGGATCGACATCACCCCGTAGGCGACGAAGAACGAGAACGGCAGGAAACCCGCCAGCGCAAGACTCAGGTCGAAGCCTTCGATGATGTCGGGCACCAGCGGCCCGAGAATGTTCGTGATAAAGGAGATGACGAAGAACGTCAGGAAGATGAGCAGGACGATGAGCGGGTGTCTGGTGGTCACCGGGTTACTCCGCGGTTACGTTGACGCCGGCAACACGCAACGTCGGTGCCTCGCCGGCCAGTGCGTGCGACGGCACGGTGCCCGTCAGATGCACGGTCTCGCCGGGCAGCAGGGACACGTAGTTGTCACTCCAGAAGACCGGTGCGGCAAGGCGTCCGGAGCCTGCTCCGGCGACGGATACTTCGACAAAGAATGCGAGCGCATCGCCCGGGTTGTGCAGCTGCACGTCCATCGCGTGACCGTCCCCGGTGGAACGAATCTCGTGTTCGACCTCGAGCGTGGCGGGTGGCAGTTGCGACACGGCCGTCAGGTCGGCGTACCTGGTAACGGGCGTCACAAACCAGGTCGATGCCTCCCAGTCCGGCACGTCCGGCCGGGCCGACAGCCAGTAAAAACTGCGCGCCAGGGAGGCGTCGTCCGCTGCAAGTCGCAAGTCGACGAAATAAGCGTTGCCGGGCGGCGCCTCGACCGGGGGCAGCACCAGCACTCGCTGCACGGAATCGGCACCAACCTCGAGCGACACCGTCTCGTCGAAAAGGACGCTGGAGTTCACGTCGAGGATGCGGACCCGGGCCGTCGCTTCGTCGAGCGGCGCCTGTGTCTCGTTGACGATATAGATGCCGTCGTCGGCATAGTCGTAAGCGATGTTGATCGCCCTCGAGCCGTCGCGTGCGCCGTAGAACGCGCCGTTCGGCACGAGGAAATAGTCATAGAGTTGCCAGTAGAACTCGGGCCAGGCCGAGTTGAGCATCCACTGGATCAGGCCCGTCGTCGCGGGTCGTCGAATGGCGAACGACTCGAACATCGCGCGCATGGCTTCGTAGTTGGCAACCTGCGCCAGCCGGGCGAATTCTTCGAGGCTTTCCGGGTCGCCGTAGCGTTGTCGCAGCGCCTCTTCGTAGCGGTCGATCGTGTTGAACTCGTTGCGTCCCGAGTGGTAGTCCCACATCTCGTCGGGCGGCCACCAGTGATCCTCGGGCAGCATGCGCCGGATGCTCGCGGCCAGCGGCGGCTGCGGGCCCGGTCCGGTTTCGGTGTTGAAGCCGTAGGCGCCGCCGCGCTCGGTGTCGAGGTACCAGTAGTTTGGCGGGACCCAGTCGTAGGGTCCGTTCATCTTGACCCCGGTCGGGCCGCTGACCTCACTGACGCCGACAGCACAGGACGTCAGTGCCGGACGCGTGTCGTCCGTCTGCGCCAGTTCGTCGCGGTAGCTCTGTTCGAGTGCCGTGCGCGGCAGCTTGTCGCTGGCGAGTACCCAGACGACGATACTCGGATGATTGCGCAGCCAGCGGACCTGGTCGGCCAGGGATCGGGATACGAGCTCGATCTCGGCGGGCGTATCGATGCCGCCGAAGTCGTCGACCGGGGCGCCGAGGTAATTCTCCCATTCCCACTGGCAGCTCCAGCCGACCATGACCATGATGCCGTAGCGATCGGCAAGTTCGTACAGCGTCCGGCTGCTGCCCCAGAAGCCCTCGAGGCGAATCGTGTTCAGGTTCATGTGGCGCACGTAGCGCAGCTGGTCTTCTATTTTCTGCGGGTCTTCCATGAGCAGCATGTCGTCGACCCAGCCACCCCCGCGCAACAGCACCTTGCGGCCGTTGATCGTGTAACCGCGATGTCCCTGGTCATTGATGTAATCGTCGACCTTGCGGATACCGAAGGTCACGTTCTCGGTGTCGGACGGTCGCCCGTCGGCGAATACGTGCATCTCGAGCGTATAAAGGTTCGGCTCGCCGAGGCCGTTCGGCCACCACAGGCGCGGGGTGTCGATGCGCAGCCCGGGGAACCGTGCCGGCGCGAGCTCGATGTCTTTTTCTTCGCGGGCGGCCAGCACGTAACTGTCCTCGATCCGGGTGCCGTCCGCGAGACGTGCCCGGACGACAGCTTCGATCTCGCGGTCCGTGTGGTTGCGCAAGGTCGCGCTGATCGTCACGAAAGCCTCGGCCGGATTGTCGGTATCGAATTCGCTGCGCACGAACACGGTGTCGAGGGAGACGCCGCGGGTCAGCTCAAGGTGAACGGGACGCCAGAGCCCCATGTTGCGATCCGGCGGCAACGGGTTCCAGTCGACGAAACCGATCGTCGGGTCGCCCGGCTGCGGCGGGTGCACGAGCACGGCGAGAGTGTTCTCGCCCTCTGCGAGGTGCTCGCTCACCTCGAGGTCGAACATGCGGAAGGCACCGGCGATGTCGTCGCGCCCGGCGATCTGCCGGCCGTTCAGCCAGACGTCGGCCCGGTAGTTGATGCCCGCGAAGACCAGGCGCGCGCCGGCCTCGACCGTCCCGTCGACGTCGAAACGCGTGCGGTACCACCATGGGCCGTCGAACGCGGCCGCGTCGACCCGTTCGAGGCGGCGATCGAAGTAGGGCTCGGCGATCGCGCCGCTCCGCACCAGTGCGGCCATCGGCGTCGACGGGACCGACGCCGGCGTCCAGGCACTGGCATCGAAGCCTGCCGCGGACACGGCAGCGCCTCCGGCGTCGATGTCTGCTGCCGGCGCGATGTGCCAGCCGTCCGCCAGTTCGATGCGGCTGGTCATGCTATGTGACTGCGGTGCCGTGCAGGCGCATGCCGCTATGGCGATCGCGGTGATCAGGGCGAAGCGGGTCACTGCTCATGCTTCCTCTTGACCACGAAGACTTCGGTGCGGCGCCCGAAGGAGCGCAGGTACGCGGAGCAGTCGAGGATGCCCTCGCGCGCGGGCGGCAGGAAACAGGGACAGTCGATGGCGGCGGGCTCGGGGTACCAGCAGTCGGCATACGCGTGGCCGCCCGCCGAGTTGGCGTGAATAACGGCGAACGCTACCGTACGGCCGCCGTCGGCCAGCGCGGCCCGTTCGCCTACGAATGCCCCCAGTGCCGCGTGATCGCCATGACCGTCGAGCCAGTGCGTCGTCGCGATCAGCGTGTCGGCGCTGAGGCGGGTTTCGGGACCGCCCCCGTAACCGCCCGCGCAGTTCTCGCAGCTCGTGCAGTGGGAGAAGTCCGAGCGGCGCAGCCACTTGCCGGGATCGCCCGCTGCGACGTTGCTGCGCGCCGCGGCG
>JARRMH010000162.1:0-5627 GCA_037386205.1 Woeseiaceae bacterium
CTCGACTTTCTCGTCGTGGCCGATCATTCGGAAAACCTGGGTATCCAACTCGCGCTCGAGGAAGAAAGCGATATCCTCGATTACAACGACTGGAGCCGCAAGCTGGCCGAAACCTACGCGCCAGGCACCATAGAAGCTGTCGAGGAGACCTATGTCCAGTGGTTCGGAGCCGTAAACACGCCCGGCGGGAGCGACCCGATGGAGGGGTCCGGGCTCGACGAGACGATGTGGGCGCGTATCACCGAGGCGGCGGAAAAGCACAATCAGCCGGGCGCCTTTACCGCGTTCATCGGCTATGAGTGGACGTCGGGTCCCGACGGCAACAACCTGCACCGCAATGTCATCTTCCGGGACGGCAAGGACCTGGCCGACCAGGTCGTACCGTTCTCGGCGTACGACAGCGCTGACCCTGAAGTCCTCTGGCAGTGGATGGCCGACTACGAGAGAAAGACCGGCGGCAAGCTGCTTGCGATCCCGCACAACGGCAACCTCTCTAACGGCCTGATGTTCGATGACGTCACCCTGTCGGGCCAACCGCTGACCGCAGATTATGCCGAGCGGCGCCAGCGGTGGGAGCCGATCTACGAGATCACGCAGATCAAGGGCGACGGCGAGGCGCATCCCATGCTCTCGCCGCAGGACGAGTTCGCCGACTACTACACCTGGGACGGGGGCAGTTTCGGCGAGCAACCCAAGACGCCGGATATGCTGCCCCGCGAATACGCACGCGAGGCCTGGAAGCGCGGCCTGGCTTACGAAGCAACACTCGGCGTCAACCCGTTCAAGATGGGCGTCGTCGGGTCCACCGATTCCCATACCGGCCTTTCGACCGCCGGGGAGAACAACTTCTTCGGCAAGGTCACAATGGTCGAACCGACCGACGATCCGATCCGCTTCGAGGAACCGATCACGGGCCGCTTCACACCGGACGACCCGTCGGATGACCAGACGCATGGCGACGGGGCTGCAGCCGGCATCGCCGCAGTCTGGGCGCGGGAAAATACGCGTGAAGCGCTGTGGGACGCGATGAAACGCAAGGAAACCTTCGCGACGACGGGGACCCGTCTGCGTGTGCGCGTTTTCGGCGGCTGGGAATTCGACGAGAGTGACCTGAACCGGTCGAACTTCGCGGCACACGGCTACGACAACGGCGTGCCGATGGGCGGTGATCTCAGCGACGCCCCTGATGGCGCCGCTCCGACATTCCTGATCCGGGCGATACGCGATCCCGATGGCGCCAACCTGGATCGCATCCAGGTGGTCAAGGGCTGGACGACCGGCAGCGGCGAACTGAACGAAAAGGTGTATGACGTCGCGTGGTCTGGCGACCGCGTGCCGGGGGCGAACGGAAAACTGCCCGCCGTCGGCAACACTGTCGATATCGGCACGGCAACCTATAGCAATGCGATAGGGGCGCCTTTGCTCGCGGCCTACTGGGCCGATCCGGATTTCGACCCTGCGGAGAAAGCTTTCTACTATGTGCGCGTGCTCGAAATCCCGACACCGCGGTGGACGACGATCGATGCCAAGGTGTTTGGAGTCGAGCGGCCTGACGATGTGCCCGCAAGTATCCAGGAGCGGGCATACACGAGTCCCATCTGGTACACGCCGTAGGCGTATGGGTCGATAGATCCTGTTGAGGTTGCAGGAGCGAACCGTGGCATTTGAACTTAATGGTGTGCTTATCTATGCTTGTCTAAGAAACACTGCAGAGAATATCAATGAACAGAATTTTGCAACTTGGCGTGATCCTCGCAACCGTATTGTTCGCCGGCTGTGGAGACAAGGCTGCTGAACCCGCGACGTCTGCCGACGAACAGTCCGCAGATTCCGCGCCGGCCACCCCTGCCGCAGCTGCAGTTTCCGAAACTGCATCCAGTGCGGCCACGTATCCGACGCGCGTGTTCTTTGGCGACACCCATAATCACACCGGGAATTCCTTCGACGTCTACCTGTTCGGAACGCCAAATTCGACACCGGATACAGCCTACCGCTTCGCCAAGGGCGAAAAGGTTGCGAACCCGACGAACGGTGAAGACTGGCAGCTGACTACGCCGCTCGATTTCCTGGTCGTGGCTGACCATGCCGAGATGATTGGTACTATGCCGCGGCTTTTCGAGGAGAACGACCCGGATCTGGCCGAAACGAAATCCGGCAAGGCGATGCTCGAACTGGGCGGTTCCAAGGATGAGGAAGCGCTGCAGGCGGTTTACGACGCCATCAACTATGCCGCATCGAATCAACCGAATGAACTCGGCATTACCGCTGAGGAGATGCTCAACGACCTGCACGGCGGCACGAAACGCTCCACGGCCTGGGAACGTCAGATCGACGATGCCGAGCGGCACAACGATCCGGGCACCTTCACGACGCTGATCGGTTGGGAATGGACGTCGACCACCGGCGGCTCCAACCTCCACCGCGTCATATTCCAGGCTGAAGGCGGCGCCGTGGCCAAGCAGTACTTACCGTACAGTACCCTGGAAAGCGACGACGCCGAGGACTTGTGGCGGTGGCTGGACGAAACCAGCGCGCGGACGGGGGCGACTTTCACCGCGATACCACACGGGTCGAACATCAGCATGGGCCGCATGTTCCCGGACGTCAGAGCCAATGGCGAAGCCCTCGATACAGCCTATGCAAACAAGCGCATGCAGTGGGAAAAGGTCGTCGAGGCAACTCAAATCAAGGGCGACAGCGAAACGCACCCCGCGCTGTCACCGAACGATGAATTTGCCGGCTACGAGGTCTATGACTTTGCCCTGACACCGGACGGCACCCGCCCGGACCCGACGGAAGCCGACTACGTCAGGAGCGCTTTGCTGAACGGTCTCGAGTACGGGCAGTCACTCGGCGTGAATCCCTACAAGTTCGGCATGATCGGTTCCACCGACAGTCACACGGGCATCGCCGCGGTCGAGGAAACCGCTTTTGCCGGCAAGGGCCAGCACGACAACGTTCCGGAGAAACGCGCGCACCCGACCGGTCTCGGCTCGTCCAAGGGCTGGGACATGGGTGCCGCCGGATATGCCGGTGTCTGGGCCACGGAGAATACTCGCGAGGCACTGGTTGATGCCTTCCTGAGGAAAGAAGTGTATTCCACCACCGGTCCGAGAATCGTCCTTCGTTTCTTCGGCGGCGCGGATTTTTCTGCCGAGGATGCCGCGGGTGATATCGCAGCGGCCGGCTATGCGCGTGGCGTGCCCATGGGTGGCGACCTCGAGTTGCCCGACGGCGCTGCGCCTTCGTTCCTGGTTGCAGTGATGAAAGATCCGAAAGGCGCGAATATTGATCGCATCCAGATCATCAAGGGCTGGGTCGGTGACAGTGGCGAAGCGCAGGAGCGGATCTATGACGTGGCCGTGTCAGGTGATCGCACGATCAATGCACAAGGCCGCGCCACCGAAGCGGTTGGCAATACGGTTGATCTCGCAACCGGCAAGTACACCAACTCCATCGGGGCGCCGCAGCTGACCGCGGCGTGGACCGACCCGGATTTCGATCCGGACCAGCCGGCTTTCTACTATGTTCGCTCGCTCGAGATCCCGACGCCTCGTTACTCGCTGCTCGATGCTATCGAACTCGGCATCGATGTCGAGGAAACAGGCCACGATGCGACGATCCAGGAGCGTGTGTACAGCTCACCGATCTGGTATACACCGTAGCAGGCCATTAAAAACAATTTCGTCGTCTTCCTACGGGCGCTTGGCTTTCTTGCTCTGTGACGACATGACCAGGTGAACACGTCCCATCTTGCCGTATCGCCGCTCGTTCAAGCACGCGACAATTTCTTCCACCGCCCGCGTGACGAACTGGAAATCTCCCTGCTTGTAACCTCGAATCGTGTTACGGCCTTGCTGGATGATGTAACAGTGCCAGCCCGTGCCGGCCGCATTGGTGGGCGCAACGGTTGGCTCCACCGATACGATTTCGTAATTGTTGTCTGTCACGCCGCTAGTGCTCAGCCAGGACTGCAGACGAGATATTGCTCACATGACGTTTGGTGCGCATCAATCCTCCTAATCAATCCAGGTCCGAAAATGGAGGATAGGGGACAGGTTGCCCTTAAGCTCGATAAGCGGGTGAATAAACCTCAGTCTACTCTTCGTGCTTGCGGAATAATACTTTGACTGCAAACTACTGGCGGGCAGGTTGCAGGATATCGGCGTACATAGCCCCGTTGCTCCTTCAGGAGTGCGCGAACCGCTCCCCTGTCGCCGTGCAATGCGCGTTTCTTTTGACGCGGTCGCTGGCGCTTGCTCGCGCCGGATAAATAATCGGTGTGATTGGCACCGGGTTGCTGTACCGTGACTGTAAAGCAAACCTGATGCTGGCGTAGTCGCCGCCCTCCCCGCTCAAGGGCAGCACTCCCAAGTCTATTGTTATCTCATCGCGCGAATGACGGTTCGCGATGATCATCGACAATACGGCCTTCCAATGGGTTCTGCTTGCCGATTACGAAGATGAATTTTCTGGCGAGGCCTGCCCGATGATTGACCCGCTGCTGCTTGCTGTCACCAGGGTAACGACCTTCAAGGACCAGCAACATCTCACCAATGCCAGTGGGTTCTTCTATTCCTGCGGCGAGCAGTTGTTTCTTGTTTCCAGTCGCCATGTTTTCCGGGACGATACGAGTGCACACTATCCCGACAGGATATTGGTCGAACTTCACACAGATGCGAGAAACCTGGCACAAGCGATTGATTTTTCGATACCTCTTTATCGGGATGGCCAGAGCATATGGCGGCAGGGCAACGACGACGCGGGCGCTGTCGATGTCGCAGCCATTGAGGTGGACCGCAAGGCACTGCCAGACGGTGTGACCTATCGGTCTTTCGATTTGCAACACATGATCGGAATGCGCGGTATCGAGATAGGCACCGCGTTATTGATCGTCGGCTTCCCGCTCGGATTTCACGATACCCTGCATCACTTGCCGGTCGCTCGTCATGGAATCGCAGCATCGTGTTTTGATCTCCGCTTCCAGGGGCAGGGCTATTTCCTGACCGATGCCCGTACCCACAGGGGGATGAGTGGCGCACCCGTGGTTGTTCGTGCAAACAGCGACGCTGCATCGGGAAGCGACTTCAAATGGATGCTGGCCGGTATTCACTCCGCACGCCTGGACGTTGGAACGCGAGACCTGCAACTGGATGAGACGCTGGGCCTGAATTGCGCCTGGTTTGCGGATATCCTGCCGACGCTGACGGCAACGATGCGCCCACTGCACACCGTCTGACACCGGCAGAAGTTCTCTGGTCGGAATTCCGGGGACAGTTTACTTATCAATTAAGTAAACTGTCCCCGGGATGTTGCTGCTCGTAAAGTTCGACGTAGTCGATGTAATGGCCCGTATAAAGGTCGAACTGCTCCCTGAGCTCGGTGAGCTGGTGCTCGCTTCCGATGAAGTACGCCAGCAAGTCCTCTTGCTGGAACTCGATTAGCCGGCCGAGGTTCGGCGCAACGTCGACGACGTTGTACAGGTCCATATCGGAGTACTCGAGGATCGGGCGGTTATCCGTGTGAATTGGTACGCCGTCCACCAGCGAGTCGATGTCGCTCTCGCCCAGCAGCAGCATACTGGCGAACTCATAGGCATCGTCGACGTTGCGCCGAACCTCGGCCGG
>JARRMH010000163.1:0-7210 GCA_037386205.1 Woeseiaceae bacterium
CCTTGTCGAGGCCCAGGTGCTCGAACGTCGGGTCGTATGTATCGAGCCAGGTCGCCAGGTCGCCCTGCGCCAGCGCCTGCGCCCATTGCCGCACGGCTATCTCGAGCGCCGCACTCGTGTGGGCAACCGTCGCTGCATCGCTCCAGGCGATTTCCCTGGCGATCAGGACTGGCGTTACGTTCGGGAGGACCAGGTGCTCCAGGGCGAGCAGACGATCGTTCGGCAGCGCGAGGCAGCCATCGGTGTCAAGCCGCGGTCGCTGACCGCCGTTTTTCTCGACGCCGTGCACCCAGATACCGCTGCCGGTGCGCCCGCGCCTCTGATCCCAGGCATTCGGATAGTCGAGCGGAAAGGCGGTGACGCCGTATTTTTCATGCAGCCGCTCCGTATCGAGCTGCTCGGTGACGAAATAGATGCCGAGCGGCGTGCGCTGGTCGCCGGTTCGCTTCTTGCCGGCTCCGCCGAGGCCGATCGACATGTAATCGCGGCTGACGTGCGTGACCGTATCACCGCTACGGTCGAACCGATGGTATACGGACGATGCCGTCTCGGCGATGAACACGGTCGGGGTCGCTTCCGGCAACCGGAGCAATGCTGCTGGCACCCGATCGTCGGCCATCGATGCAGGCGACAACGCCAGGAATACGAGAAGTATCAATCGCGGCATGCAGGAATAGTACAGTTCCATTTCGACCGTGCTAAGGTCATATTTTGGCCAGAAATGCGGGGGCAGTTCCGTGAAACGATTCTCCATCCTCCTGATCCTGCTGGCGGTGACGGGGCCGCTCCGGGCCGATACCGCAACCGACGAAGCATTTCAGAATCTGGCCGACGAGTACCTGAGCGAGCTGCCCAGCTTGTCCCCTGTTTATGCCACCCTCGTCGGCGACCATCGTGCCGACGCGCGGCTGGACGAGGTCGACGAACAGGCGCGTACCGAGGCGGTCGAGCTGCTGCGCGAATACGAGGCCGCGCTGGAAGCGCTGGATTTCGACGAACTCTCCCGGGCGAACCAGGTGGATGCGGCGCTCTTGTTACAGAACGTTCGGTCGAACCTCTGGTCGACCGTGGTGTTGCAGGAGTGGGCGTGGAATCCGCTTTATTACGTGCAACTTTCCGGGAGCGCAATCTACGCGCTGCTGGCACGCGACTTCGCTCCCCTCGAACAGCGCCTCGACTCAGCTGCATCGCGACTCGAACAGATGCCACGATTTCTCGCCCAGGCACGCGATGCGCTGCAGCCGGCGCGCGTACCCAAAATTCACGCCGAAACGGCGATCCAGCAGGCGCCCGGCCTCGGCTCGATCATCGACAACATGATCCTGCCGCACATGGAAGAGCTGCCGGCGGCGCGGGCGGAACGTCTCGAGGCCGCGATCGAGACGGCGCGCGACGCGATTGCCGACTACCAGACCTGGCTCGAACAGGAGTTGCTGCCGCGCGCCGAAGGTGACTTCCGCATCGGGGCCGAACTCTACGACGCCAAGCTCGCATTCGCACTGGATTCGCCGCTGTCGCGCAAGGAGATCAAGGCACGGGCGGAACTCGAGTACCAGCAGGTCCGCAACCGGATGTACGCCGTCGCGAAAACCGTGTACCTCGAGAAATTCCCGATGACGGCGTTCCCGGATAACCCCGACGAGGCCTACAAGCAGGCGATCATCCGCGCGGCCCTCGAGGAGGCCTACAAGGCATTGCCGCCGCGCGACGGCATCGTCGAGGTTGCCAGACAGCAGCTCCAGGAAGCCACCGATTTCGTCATCGAGCAGAATATCGTCACGATGCCCGAAGAACCGGTCGAGATCATCATCATGCCCGAGTTCCAGCGCGGGGTGTCGGTGGCGTACCTCGATCCGCCGGGTCCGCTCGATGAGGACCAACCCGCCTTTTATGCCGTTGCACCGTTGCCGGAGGACTGGACGGAAAGCCAGGTCCAATCCTTCCTGCGCGAATACAACCTCTATTCCCTCCAGGACCTGACGATTCACGAGGGTGTCCCGGGCCATTACCTGCAGCTCGCGCTGTCGAACCGCTACCCGTCGACGCTGCGCAGCGTCCTGTGGTCGGGGCCGTTCGTCGAAGGATGGGCGGTCTACGCCGAGCAGATGATGATCGAGGCCGGCTACCAGGACAACGATCCGTTGCAGCGACTGATCACGCTGAAGTGGTACCTGCGCGCCGTGACCAACGCGATCATCGACTCGGCCATTCACGTCGACGGCATGTCGCGCGAGGAAGCGATGAAGCTCATGGTGGAAGGCGGTTTCCAGGAAGAACGCGAGGCCGCCGGCAAGTGGGTGCGGGCGCAGCTCACGTCGGCCCAGCTGTCGACCTACTTCGTCGGCTACCAGGAGCACATCGAGATGCGTGCCGCGGTCGAGCGCGCCTGGGGCGACGAGTTCACGCTGCGTCGCTACCACGACGCGGCGCTGTCCTTCGGCTCTCCGCCCGTCAAGTACGTGCGGGCGCTGATCCTCGATGAACCGATCCCGCGTTGAGGGCTTATTCCAATTGGACATAAGAAATTGAACGCTATGTAGCCCCTGGCGGGCAACGAAACGGCCTGCCCGCGCATCTAAGCGTGCATGAACCTGACCGATCTCTGCACCCGGCAGTGGCCGTCGGTCGCCGCTGCCGTCGCACTGGTCGCGCTGTTCGGCCTGACATCCATCGCCGTGCTGCCGATTCAGCTGCTGCCAACCATCGAGGAACCGCAGATTTCGGTCGCCAATTTCTGGCGGGCAGCAGCGCCCGAGGAAATGGAAGCCAATATCGTCGAGCCGCAGGAAAACGTCCTGCGCAACACGCCCGGTGTCACCAACATCAACTCGTTCATCGGGCGCGGCAGCGGCTTCGTCAACCTGACCTTCGCCGTCGGCACCGACATCCAGACGGCCAAGCTTGACGTCATCAACAACCTCACCCAGGCGCCACCCCGTCCGGGCGACGCGCTCGAGCCGCGCGTCAACGTCGGCGGCGGCGGGCAGACGCCCGGTGCGGCCTCGCTGCTGATCCGCGTACTGCCGGGCAATCCCAACCGCGAACTCTCGGGCTACCAGAAGCTGATCGAGGACCGGGTCGAGCCGCGCCTTGCGCGCATCCCGGGCGTGGCGCAGGTCAACCTGCAGGGTGAGCAGCCCCGCGAGCTGCAGATCACCTTCGATTCCTACCGTGCGGCCGCCCTCGGCGTCCAGATCAACGACATCATCGGCACGATATCCCGGGCCACCGACAGCTCGGGCGGTTTTGCCGACGTCGGCCGACGCCAGTACACGGTGCGTTTCGTCGGCCAGTTCGACCCGCAGCAACTGAACGAGCTTATCGTCGGCTGGAGCGACGAGCGGCCAATCTACCTGAACGAAGTCGCCGACGTCGACATCGTGCCGCGCAAGCAGGACGGCTTTACGCTGCGTAACGGCTACCCGGCCTACTACCTCACCGTCGACCGGGACTACGATGCCAATACGGTCGCCATCCTCGATGAGGTCAACAAGGCGATCGTCGAATTGAATGACAACGTGTTGCGCGATGAGGGGCTCGAGATGGACCTGAGCTTCGATGCGTCGGTGCACATCCGGCGGGCCATCGCGCTCGTGCGCAGCAACCTCGGCCTGGGCCTGGTGCTGGCCGTCGGCATACTCTATTTCCTGATGCGCAGCCGCCGTGCAACCTTCCTGGTTACGGCGACGGTACCGCTGTCGGTCCTTGTCGCATTCGTCGCCCTGCGGCTGTTCGACAAGTCGCTCAACGTGATTTCGCTGGCCGGGCTCGCGTTCTCGGTCGGGCTGGTCATGGATGCGGCGATCGTGACGCTCGAAAACATCGTCCGCTCCCGGCAGGCGGGACTGAGCCAGGAGGACGCGGTCAGCCAGGGAACGCAGCAGATTACGGGGGCGCTGTTTGCCTCGACGGTCACGAGCGTCGCAATCTTCGTGCCCGTGTTGTTCATGCACGGGATGGAAGGGCAGCTGTTCCAGGACCTCGCGCTGACCATCGCCGTTGCCGTATCGGCTTCGTTCTTCATCGCGATCACGGTATTGCCGGTCGCGGCCAACTTCTTCCTGCGCGACGAGAATCGGGATCCGCTCACGCACTGGTGGGACCGGATCACTGCGCTGGTCATGCGCGTGACGCGCACGCCGGCGATGTGCCGCGGCTGGATCGTCGGCATCCTCGGCGGTTCGCTGCTGGTCATCTTCCTGCTCATGCCGAAGGCTAACCTGCTCCCGCAGGCGCCGTCGGATTCACTCAACGCGTTTTTCGCCATGCCGCCCGGCGGCACCGTCGCGATGGTCGAGACCGAGATCGCGGGCACGATCGTCGAACGGCTGCGCCCCTACATGGATCACGAGCAGCAGCCCTATATCCGGGGGTACAACCTGTCCTCGTTCGGCACATTCAACGCCCTGTTTATCTATCCGCAGGATCCCGAGCGCATCGAGGAGATGATCGAGATCGTCCGTGACGAGGTGCTCGTCGACCTGCCCGATACGCAGGCCTTCGTGCAGCGTTCGTCGCTGCTGAACTTCGGCTTCGACGGCGGGCGCAGCATCAACGTCGACCTGCAGGGTCCGGACATCAACGCCCTGTCCGACGTCGCGATGGAGGCGATGCCGCTGATCAACGAGATCATTCCCGGCGCCCAGGTACGGCCCATACCCGGCCTGCAGATCGCCGAGCCCGAACTGCAGCTCGTGCCCAACGACCGGCGTATCACGGCCGCCGGGCTCGACCGGGCCACGGTCGCGAACATCGTGCGGGCGATGACCAGCGGCACGTTCGTCGGGGAGTACTTCGACGGCAACGACCGCATGGACATGATCCTGAAGGGCCCGAGCTGGAATTCGCCCGAGGAACTGGCGGCACTGCCCATCGCGACGCCGCTCGCCGGCATCCAGACCGTCGGGGAACTTACGGATATTCAGCGGACCGTCGGCCCGACGCAGTTGCTGCGGGTCAACGGTCAACGGACATTGACCCTCGCCGTGACGCCGCCGGCCGAGATGACGGTCCAGGAAGCGCTCGACAGGCTGCGTGACGACGTGGGCCCGAAGCTCGGTGAGACCATGCCCCAGGACATGTCGATCGCCTACCGCGGTACCGCCGATCGACTCGAGGGCGCGTTCGAAACCATGGCCATCAACCTCGCGATCGCCGCGGTCGTCCTGTTCCTCGTGCTCGCGGCCATGTTCCGCTCGCTCTGGGACGGCATCCTCGTCATGCTGTCGATGCCGCTCGCTGTCGCCGGGGGCGTCGCTGCGCTGCGCATCCTCAACCTGTTCACGAACCAGGCAATGGACCTGCTGACGACGATCGGCTTCCTCATCCTGCTCGGACTGGTCGTGAACAATGCGATCCTGCTCGTCATGCAGGCGCGCGCCGGGGTCCGGAACGGCCTCGAGCGCAGCGCCGCCGTTGCCGAAGCGGTCCGGGTGCGGGCGCGCCCCATCTACATGAGCACGCTGACGAGCATCTTCGGCATGCTGCCGCTGATGATCATCCCGGGCGTCGGCTCGCAGATCTACCGTGGACTGGCGACCGTCATCATCGGCGGCATGTTCGTCAGCGCCATCTTCACACTCATCCTGATGCCGAGCGTGCTGCGCCTGCCCAATGACGATAAGCCTGTTCTGCCTGCTGGCCGGAACGACGTTCGCCCAGCAGGACATGCCGGCGCGGGTCGTGCAGGTTGCCAGCGTCGAGCGCACCGAGATCGCGCCGACGATTGCCGTGCCGGGCACGATCTACAGCCGCAACGAAGTCCAGGTGACGGCCGGCGTGGCAGGGCAGCTGCTGAACGTCGCGGAGCCCGGAACCCTCGTCCAGCAGGGCGAGCCCGTCGCGCGCATCGATACGGGGCCGTTACGGCTGCAGCGCGCGGAACAGGAGGCGTTATTACAGCGTGCAGAAATCAACGTCCGCCAGCTCGAAAGCCAGCTGCGCCGCCAGCGTGAACTCCAGGGCTCGGACCTCGTCTCCGAGTTCGAGCTCGAACAGACGCAGGCGAATCGCGACCTCGCGATCAGCGATGCGAACATCACCCGGGTGCGGATCCGGCAAATCGACGACCAGCTTCGCCGGGCTGACGTGCGCGCGCCGTTCGCCGGTGTCGTGATCAGCCGCACCCACCGTGGTGGAGAGGACGTTGCCCGCGGACAGGCGCTGGCCGTGCTGACCGATGTCACGAACATGGAAGTGCGCGCGTTCGTGCCACTGAAGCACCTGCCGCGCACCGTGGTCGGCGACCCGATCAGCGTGTTCGCCGCCGACACAACCGTCGAAGGCAAGATCCGCGCGCTCGTGCCGACCGGTGACATCCGCTCGCAGACATTCGAGGCGCGTATCGATTTGCCGGTCTCCGCAACAGCGGACTGGACCGTCGGGCAGCTCGTCAGCGTGGGCGTGCCGATCCGGGCCGGCCAGCAGGTCCTCGCCGTTCCTCGTGACGCGCTCGTGCTCCGGCACAACGGGTCCTTCGTATTCCGGATCAACGAGGATGACACGGCCGAACAGGTGGCCGTCGAACTCGGCGACTCCGCCGGCGGAAAATCTCCGCGACGGCATGGCGACAAAGATCCTGGTCTCTACGCTCTCGCCCGAATATAAAGACCAGGAAGGATAATCGCGACACAGTGACTCTCTCGGCGCCGATCGAAGCCGATTTAACAAGAGAGTAGAAAGCAGCTGGTGCCGATGGTACTTTTGTGGGCAAGAAATAGTAATGGACCGAGAAAAGAACATGGCTGAATCGGCAATGAAACTTGATTCAGAAGAAGTTAAGGCTTGGTATACCAAGCTCCTTGACAATGTCGTCAAGGAAATGATCAGCCTCAAGGCGGTCTCCGGCGCCGCGGTTCAGGCCGCTCCGGTTTGGATAGCACCCTACGAAATGCTAATGGCCAAGGTCTGGGGTGTCGGCAATGAGCATGACTTTATCTGGACTCTATCTATAGACAAATTGATCGCGGACTACATCGCAGGTTCGCTTGCTTCCTCGCCGCGGGAGGCTGCAAAACACTTCTCGCTGAAATGGCAGCTGGATGCCGATCGCATGAGCAGCATTGGTCAGGGCCACTCAATGGGCGACAAGGCCGACAAAGCTTTGGAAGATTATTCGTCCAAGCTAATCCGCTACGCGGAGACTTTGTACGACCTGACTACGCGCGATGAGGTTTGGGAGGAGCAGCAGTCGCTTGCTAACTGAAAAAGG
>JARRMH010000164.1:0-8416 GCA_037386205.1 Woeseiaceae bacterium
CCCAGACGGCGCCCCGTATCGCGCTGGCCCTGCGTCAGGCAGTCAAGGGCAAGGCGGTGCGCATGGCGGCCGAGAAGAAGCTGTTCGACTGGCAGGCCGAGGCCGTGCAGAACATCGGCCAGCACGACAGGGACCCGCTTTATATCACGAGCTTCGATACCACCCGTCTCGATGATGTCGCCAGGCAGAGCTGGCAGGGGCCGGTGGAAGACCAGGCCCGTCTGGGTTTTGCCGTGGCCCATCACATTGATCCGGACGCTCCGGCACCCGCCGATCTGGACGCAGACAGTGATGCCCTGGCCCGCGCTATTGCAGCGGATCTGCTCAATGCAGCCAAACCTCTCGTGGTCAGCGGGGTTACCAGCGGCTCGCGGGAGCTGATGCTTGCCGCCGCGAACATCGCCACGGCGCTGCGCAAACAGGGTGCGATCTTTCGTTCGGACGCCGATTTCCGCTTCCCACGCGTCGCCGACCCTGAAAATCCCGTGGCGGAATGACCAATACGGGAGCCGGCGCGCCGATTGCGAATTCGTGGACCAGGCGCTATCGTCCGCGCCGACCCGTCCCGGGCACGCCGACCAGAACGTCAATGCCGCAGAACCATCCGGTCGTGGCGCGCTTCCTCGCGCGCGGCCAGCCATCCCCCGACGAGGTGGCCTATTTCCTCGATGCGCACCAGTTCCCTCTTACCGCGCCGGGTGTCGCAGTGTTTGCCTTCAAGGGCGATGTTCAGGGGGTGGAGCTGGTCCGCTGGATCCACGGTGGTGCGGACCACCAGGCCTTCTCCAGGATCCCGGGCACCGACCTGTGGCTGCTGCGGCTGGAAGTAGAGGACGAGGGACGGTTCGAATACAAGCTGGCGATCCGCGACGACGGCCACGAGCACCTCGTGACCGACCCGTACAACCCGCTGCGCGCCCAGGACCCGTTCGGTGAGAACTCTGAGTGCCGCACCTGGGGCTATGAACGCCCCGACTGGAGCAAGCCGCGGGGCGCGCCGGCCGGACGCATCGAGGAGGTCGTCGTGGAGAGTCCGACCTTCGGCGAGACCCGCACAGAGCGTGTCTACCTGCCGGCCGGCTATGACGCGGACCGCCCCTACCCGCTGGTTGTGATCCATGACGGAGACGATTTCGTCGCCTATGCGGATCTCGACGTCGTGCTCGACAACCTGATCGACCAGGGCGATATCAGGCCGCTGGTCGCCGCCCTGGTACAGACGCGCGACCGCATCGATGAATACGCCCGCGGACGGCGCCACGCGCGCTACCTCGTGCACGAACTGCTGCCCGTGCTCACCGCGCGCTATGCGCTCTCCCCGCGTGCAGAGGACCGGGTACTCCTCGGCGCCAGCCTCGGGGCAGTCGCCTCCCTGTCGACGGCCTGGCGGTTTCCCGGTCGTTTCGGCGGACTGTTGCTGAAGTCAGGCTCGTTCATTCTTGACGAGAAGCGACTCCCGGGCCGGCATCCCGTCTTTCATCGCATTGCCAGGCTGGTCGCCGCATTCCGGCGCGCGCCGCGACGACCTGTCGAACGGGCGTTTGTCTCCAGCGGCGCACTCGAAGGACTTGACAGCGAGAACCGCGCACTTGCAACGTTGCTGGAAGAACGCGGAGTTGCCGTACGATTCAACCGGGCCTGGGACGGACACCACTGGCGCAACTGGCGCGACCAGTTGCGCGATGGACTTCGTTGGGTGCTGAACCCGGGATCGGCACGATCGGAGGAATGACCGGACCCGCGGCCGCCCCTCCTTCCCGGTTCCGCGAGGAGGAGAGAGCATGCCAGACCGCACCGTGCACATCGGCCTGTCCCTGGGCGCCGATATCTGCTGGCCGATCTGCTACGAGACCCTGTTCGAGCGGCTGAACCTCGATCTTGAGCTCGACGGCGATCGACTGAAGTTCCACTGCGAGCGGGTCACCATCGAGCCGTTCAACCTGCGGCAGCCGGTTAAATACGACCTCGTGATCGACCGGCTGACCCACTGGTATTCCATCAGCCGGGAGTGGATCAAGAAGGCGATCCTGCTCAACGACCTGTACGTGTACAACAACCCCTGGTCGATCCAGGCGAATGAGAAGCACACCTCGTATTGCGCGATGATGCGCCTCGGTCTGCCGATCCCCGACACCTGGATGCTGCCCGCGAAGTCCTACGCGCAGGCCGATGACCTCGACGCAACGCTGCGCCAGTACGCGCGCATGTTTTCACTCGAGGAGATCGGCAACAAGGTTGGCTATCCGTTCTTTCTCAAGCCCTACCATGGCGGCGGCTGGAAAGGGGTCGTCAAGGTCGATGATCTCGGCGGTTTCCAGAAAGCCTACGACGAGAGCGGCGTCGACCTGATGAACGCCCAGGCTGCCGTACTGCCCTATGAGTGGTTCGTGCGGTGTGTCGGACTGGGGCCGCAACTTCGCAAGGTGAACTACGATCCAGGCGCAGCGCTGCACGACCGCTACCGCATGGACCACGATTTCCTGACCGCCGAGGACCAGTCGGTGCTCGAGGACATGACACTGACGATCAATGCCTTCTTCGGCTGGGATTTCAATTCCTGCGAAGCCTTGAAGAGCAACGGCATCTGGCATCCCATCGACTTCGCGAACCCCTGCCCGGACAGCCAGGTGACGGCATTGCACTATCATTTTCCATGGCTGATCAAGGCTAACCTGCGCTGGTCGATCTTCTGTGCCGCCACCGACCGGCCAATGCGGCGCAACATGGAGTGGGGGCCGTTCTACGAGATCGCTGACCGCGATGACCTGGGGCCTCGGGAGCGGCTCCGGGCGTATGCGGCACTCGCTCACGAGCGCTTCGAAACCGAGAAGTTCCGCGACTTCTGCCGGACGCACCTGGGCCACCTCGATGAGCTGGCCTACGAGTACTTCGGCTCATCAATCATGCGCGACGCAATACACCAGAAAGTCGCATCGCTCTTCCCGCCGGACGAGATCGAGGAATTCACCGAGCTGTTCTGGAGCCGGGTGCAGCGCTGGCGGGCGCAGGAAGGACAGCACGGTGACCAAGACGGTTTCTAGGTGGCATTCGCCGCGACTGGGCCAGGAAATCGCTGTCGCGCGCTGGGGCCATTTCGGCCAGCCCGTGTTGCTGTTCCCGACCGCCGGCGGTGACGCAGAAGAGGTCGAGCGCATGCAGATGATCGCTGCGCTCCAGCCATTGCTCGAGGCCGGCCGGATCAAGGTCTACTCCTGCGACAGCATTGCCGGCCGCTCGCTGGCTGCCCGCTGGGGATCGGTGGAGCACCGTTGCTGGTTGCTCAACCAGTTCGAAGAGTGCATCGCCGAAGAGGTCGTGCCCGCGATTCGCACAGATTGCCGTACGAACGACATCGAGGTCATCACGGCCGGCGCCTCCATTGGCGCATTCAAGGCCGTCGCGGTGCTGTGCCGCTATCCCTGGCTGTTTTCGTCTGCAGTTGCCATGAGTCCGACCTTCGACCTCGAGGCCCTGCTCGGGTTTTCCGGTACGCAAGACTATTATTTTTCTGCGCCCTTGAGCTTCGTCCCGAACCTCGGACCGGGCCCAATGCTTACGATGCTGCAGCGGCGATTCGTGCTCCTCGCCCACGGCCAGGGACGGTGGGAAGACCCGGAGGAATCATGGCGCATGGCCGGGGTGCTGGGCGCAAAGGGCGTGCCGAATCGGGTCGATGCCTGGGGCCACGAGTACGATCACGACTGGCCCACCTGGCGGCAGATGCTTCCAGGCTACCTGGACTCGCTGGTGCCCTGAGCAGGAACGCGCTCAATGAACGTTATCTTTCTCGATCCCGGCTTTCCCGCCAACCAGCGCGAGTTCGTGCGTGCGCTTCACTCCATCGGCGCGACCGTCATCGGCATCGGCGACCGGCCCTACGACTGGTTCGATGGCGAGCTGAAAAGCTGGCTGAGCGGCTACTGGCAGGTCCGCTCGACCACCGACGAGTCGGCGCTGTACGAGGCCGTGCGTGCGGTCCAGGAAAAGCTGTGGGTCGATCGGCTCGAGACCGTGATCGAAGCCCACGTACTGCCTGCGGCCCGGGTTCGCGAGCGCTGCAGCATCCCCGGCATCTCGGTGCACACCGCGTACTTCTGCCGCGACAAGGTGGCGATGAAAGAGCTCCTTCGGCGCGCCGGCGTCCCGACCGCGGCCTCCGGAGGCGTCGCGAGCTTTGACGAGGCCAGGGATTTCGTCGAGGCCGTCGGGTTCCCGGTGATCCTGAAGCCGCGCGACGCGGCGGGCGCGGCGGGCACGTGGCGCATCGATGATTTCGACGGGCTGGCGGCCGCGGTCCACGCCAGCGGGGTCGCGGACGGAGCGCACGCGGCGATGGAGGAGTTCATCACCGGGCACGAGGCCTTCTATGACACGCTCACGGTCAACGGCCACGTGACCCACGATTTCATCAGCCATTATTATCCCAACGTGCTCGAAGCGATGCGCACGCGCTGGATTTCGCCACAGATCGTCGCCACCAACCGAATGAACGAGCCGAGCTACGGCGACGTCAAGGAAATGGGCCGGCGGGTGATCGAGGCGCTGGGGATCGGCACGGCGGCGACACACATGGAGTGGTTCTTCGGTCCGAAAGGGCTGCGCTTCTCCGAGATTGGCTGCCGCCCCCCGGGCGTCGGGCAGTGGGACAGCTATTGCGCCGGCAACGAGATTGACCTCTACCGTGAATGGGCGCTCGCGGTGTGCCATGGCACGACCGAGCGGCACCCTTCACGCCGATATGCGTGCGGGATCATCGCGTTGCGGCCGGACGGGGACGGGCGGATCCTGGGCTACGAAGGTGCGCAGGAGATTTTCGATCGCTACGGCGAGCTTGTGGTCGGCCAGCATTTCCCTGAGCCCGGCACGCCGACACAGCCCGTCGAGGCGGGCTACATGGCCAATGCCTGGATGCGCGTGCGTCACCCCGACTACGATCATCTGCGGGGGATACTCGATGACATCGGCCGCACGATCCAGGTGCGGGCGCAGTAAAGTCCTTCCGGCCGCCCGGCGCCGCTGCATCCCCGCGACAGCTCGGACGGGTCGGGCAACGCTGGGGCGCTTGCGGACCAACCTCCGCCCCGGTCCGGGGGGGTCCGTCAGCCGGCACGGCCAGGCCCTTGAGCGGCATGCGCCAGGGGACCAGGCATCCCCTGTTGTCAGGCGCAAGGTTCCGACGGGCTTTCGGAAGACGGTTCGGAAGCCGGGAGCTGACCGGAATCGGTACTGAGCGATCCTTCAGGCGCTTCTTATCATTCATGCTGATCAGTGGCCTGGAAGCGTCACTGACGATCCCCTGGTTCCAGGTTCGACTCGAGCGAAGCGAGAGAACGGGGCCGCCGGCCCGGAGGGGCCCGCCCGGACCACACTCGGCTCTACGAACCGCGCGCACTATCCCTACGCGGAGCATCCGCCGCGTTCTGGATTTATCGCGCCATCAGATCGCGCTCGAGGGCGTCGGCATCCGCGGCGGCGATCCCGAGCGAATCACGCAAGTGATTCAACAGCGCCCTTTCCTTTCCGGTGACGCCCCCCCGCATGGCGTCGGTGAGCGCAGCCTCGTAGACCTGCAGCTTCCGGTAGGCTGCGGAAGCCAGCAGTCCTACCCAGGAGCCCAGTTCGGCCTCGAGCATCCGGTCCGCGCCTTCGGTGACGATATAGAAGACCGCGACAAACGCGGCGGCCACGGTCGACTGCCGAATGGTCCACCGGATCCTCAGGTCGATGTCGAAGAGGTGTGCCTTCAGAATCCCGTACGTAATTAACGGCACAGCTAGCAGGGTGCCAAGCGCGTAGACCAGGTAGGGTGTCGTGGTGGCGTCGGGATCGACGATGGCGTAAGTGCCCTGCCAAAGCAGGATGGTCGCCCAACCGTAGACAATCCCCCAACACACGTCACGCATTCCGAATGCCAGCGCAAACGTCCCTGCCCTCGACCGGGCGAGGCCGTGCGCCGATCGCCAGGCGTCCAGAGACGCAATCATCGCAAAGCCGAAAAGCACGACCAGCGACACGTAGAGGATCGTGCCACCGAGCTTGAGCGGCCCCCACAACACAAGCGCGCACAGGATGGCCGCCATGATCAGCAGCACACCCTGCACCCACGGCTTTCCAAAGGGTGACGTCAGTCGAGTGTTCAGCGCTGCGGCGAGGAACGGCGGGTACAACGCCAGCATCAGGCAGTCGCCGAGCGTGTGCGCGATTTCTTCAGTCCGGTAAAAGACCGGGTACCAGGACGCCGCACGCGTGGCTTCCGTGAAGAACAGGTCGATATAACCCGTCGAAATCAGCGTCATGCCTTCGACGACCAGGAGCAGGGACAGCCGCCGGGCCACGCTGCCAGGGCCACTGACGCGATAGACGACAATCGCGAGGCTCAAGCACATCGCCAGCGCTACGAGTGCGAGCGTGCCCATGGCACTGAACTTCAGCATCCCGGGATCCTCGCCTGTCAGTCGTCCGGAAGGTCGGCTCGAATATATCAGGCCCCCCGGCCGTCAGGACGAAACTGTCCGGCCCGACACAGGCAGCGAGTTCAGCGCAGCTGGGGACCACCATGGAGGCCAGTGGGCTGACCGCACATGGGCGGCTAATCCGGCGGTCCGACCAGGTTTCAAGTCATCGACCGGCCTGCCGCCCGGTAGGGCGAGAACCTCGGGCTCCACTCAAGCGCTGCGAGAGAGCGTCGCCGCACAGCGATGGCAAACCGAAGGGCGACCCCCGCAAAGCGGGCGAGTAGTCCCGGCAGGCCCCAGACAATCATGGGGTTAGGGGCCTATGGGAGAGATCAGGGGATTGGAATCCCTTGGTGTGGGGCTTGGGGCACCAGAGTCAGTCGCGCTTGGGCAGGTCGTCGTCGATATCGACGACTCGTTGTCCGTAGGAGAAGTGCTTGCCCCCTGAAGCGGTTGGGGCAATTCGCCTCCGTAGCATTTTCTGATCAGCAGTTGGGACACGATGCGCCGGTCCATGGCGTTGGGGTAAAAAACGGTATCACCACAATTCGCGCAGAAATAACGCTTCATCTGTTTGGCAGGATGTTGCAAGGCGGTCAGGGCGTCATGCCCTTCGTCGAAGGTGACTTGTTCCTTCTCCCAG
Organism: Woeseiaceae bacterium; assembly: GCA_037386205.1. Classification (GTDB taxonomy): domain Bacteria; phylum Pseudomonadota; class Gammaproteobacteria; order Steroidobacterales; family Woeseiaceae; genus UBA1847. The sequence goes on from JARRMH010000164.1 coordinate 7,099, forward strand.
GCGGTTACCGCGTGATACGGGATCTTCAGCAGATCCCGGCAATGTTCACAATGGCAGAAGCCGCGAACCCGGGACTCCCCGATCAAGCTCAACCCGATGGGGCCGCAGTCGCAGCCAACGTGATACTGCTTCGATGACACCAGCGTTCGCTCCAGGCTGACAACGGTCTCACCAGTTCAAACAAAACCAATACCCCGCCCCCGAAACGGCAGCGTTGGTCCCGACTCCCCCGACCACCGAGGACGTCTTTCACCACCTATACTTCTTCAGCGCTTGTTTGCATCATGGGAAGCGTCGAGACCGCCCGGCGCCAAGCCGGTTTGTCCAGAAGGGAGCGCTTTAGCGGCCATCAATTGATGAAGAGCCGGGGAGACAGGAAGGGCTTCATTACACAATTGCGCGAACGCAAGGTAATTCGCATTGCGGTGGCCTATTTGATCGTGGGCTGGCTTGTCTTGCAGGTTGGTGAAGTCACTTTCGAAGCCCTGGGTTTGCCGGACTGGTCGCTGACCCTGCTGATCGTGCTGACGGCGCTGGGGATACCGTTGGCGCTTGTTCTGGCCTGGGCATACGAAGTAACACCCGGCGGTATTCAACGCGACCCAAGGGATCTACCGGCACCGGCAGAGCCTCCTTTGCCGGAACTGGATCAAGCGGCGCCGTCGATCGCGGTGCTGCCGTTCGACGATCTCAGCGAGAAAGGAAACCAGGCCTATTTCTGTGAAGGCATGGCCGAAGAAATCCTGGCTGCCTTGTGCATGATCCCCAAGCTGCGCGTCGCATCGCGTGTCGCCTCGTTCCAGTTCAGCGGAAAAAGCGCTGACATTTCGGTGGTCGGTCGCAAGCTGAATGTACAGACCGTACTGGAAGGCAGCGTGCGCAAGTCTGGAGACCGGTTGCGCATCACTGCACAGCTGGTCAAAACCGCAGATGGCTATCACTTGTGGTCGCAGCAGTTTGATCGACGCCTGGAGGATATTTTCGAAATACAGGCGGAGATAGCCAACGCCATTGCGCGGGCCTTGAGCGTCACCCTCAAGAGCCAGGGGCTGAAGACCCAGCAGAAGGTCGATCCAAAGGCCTATGATTTCTTTCTGCGCGGGCTCAGCTATTTTGCCAAGCACAGCATCCAGGACACGATCTATGCGCGGCAAATGTTCCGGCGCGCACTGGAGGTGGAGCCCGAATTCGGACGTGCCTGGGCAGGGGTCGCCTATACCTACGGATTCGAGTACCTGTACTTCAACGCCAGCGACGTCAACCTCCAGGAAGCCAGGAGCACCAGCGCAAAGGCCCTCGAACTGGCGCCCGATCTTGC
>JARRMH010000165.1:0-12304 GCA_037386205.1 Woeseiaceae bacterium
GCCGAACAACAACATACTCGCGCCGCACATGAAGTCGCCGGAGTACGTGCAGCTCTCGAATGCCGCGGCGATTACGCTCGGTATCATGGGCGGGCGCATGTACGGCTGCGAGTGCACGCGCTGCCTCAACCTGCTGCTGACCTATCCCGAGGGCTGTCGCGCCAACTGCGCTTACTGCGGTCTCGCGCGTCATCGCGAAGCCGAGCGCGACTATGCCGATCGCAATTTCATCCGCGTCGACTGGCCGGCCGTGCCGATGGCCGAGATCGTGGATATCGTGGCGCAGGATCCCGGGAACAGTCCGTTTCATCGTATGTGCATCTCGATGATCACCCATCCGCGTTCGGAGCAGGATACCTTTGCCGTTCTCGAGCAGTGGACTGACCGCATCGACCCGGACGCCATTCCGGTCTCGATCCTGTCGAATCCGACGACCATGACGCGCGATGACGTTCAGAAGTGCAGGGATCTCGGCGCCGATATTTTCACGGTGGCGCTCGACGCCGCGACGCCGGCACTGTTCGACCGGACGCGCGGCAAGGGTGTGCAGTCGCCCCACAAGTGGAAAAAGTACTGGGACACGCTGCTCGAGGCCAAAGACATTTTCGGGCCGGAAAAATTCGGTGCCCACATCATCGTCGGCATGGGGGAGACCGAGCACGAGGTCCTGAATCTCGTGCAGGAACTCGTCGATCTCGGCGGCCACAGCCACATGTTCTGTTTCTTTCCCGAGCAAGGTTCGCTCATGGATCACCTGCCGGCCACGCCCCGTGACCAGTGGCGTCGCGTACAGCTTGCCCGTTACCTGATCGACTACCGTGACGTACGCGTCGACCACATGAAATTCGACGGTCAGGGCAGGGTAACCAGCTTCGGGATTGCGGATGCCGAGCTCGACGAGATCATCGATGCGGGCATCGCGTTCCGCACGTCGGGTTGTCCCGGTAAATTTCAGGACGACATCTCGGCCTGCGACCGCCCCTACGGCGATTCGCCGCCGAGCGATATTGCCAGTTACCCGTTCCAGCCGAAAAAGAAGGACCTGAAGAAGATCCGCAAGCAACTCGATATCCCGGTCGCCGTCGAGTAATGGGATCGTCCTTCCGGATCATCGATACGGGTATACGCGAGGGCCGCGCCCACATCGCTTTCGACCCGGCCCTGATCGAGTTACGCCAGCAGGAGAAGGTCCCGGACACGATCCGTTTCATGCGTTTTCCCCCGACCGCATTGATCGGCAGGCACCAGGACCTCAGCCGCGAGATTGATCTCGACTATTGCGCAGCGGAGGGTATCGGCGTCGTACGCCGCGTAACCGGCGGCGGTGCGATCTATCTTGACGAGGGGCAACTGGGCTGGGAACTGGTCTTCCATCGCGCCTCGCTCGGCATACCCAATCTCATGGACCTGGCTGCAGCGATCTGCAACGCGGCCGCCATCGGCCTGCGCGAGCTGGGCGTCAAGGCAACCTTCCGGCCACGCAACGATATCGAGGTCGACGGGCGCAAGATCAGCGGGACGGGCGGGTTCTTCGACGGCGATATCCTGATTTACCAGGGAACCGTGCTGGTCGACATGAACCCGCAGCAAATGTTCAGGGTGCTCAACGTGCCGGCGGCGAAGGTGGCCAGGCACGAACTCGACTCGGCCGAGCAGCGCGTCGTAACGCTGCAGGAGCTGCTCGGCGACGACCTCCCCGACATGCAGACCATCCAGGCAGCGCTGGTGCGCGGGTTCAGCGAGGGGCTCGGGATCACGGCAGAGCCGGGCGAGATCACGCCGGAAGAAGAATCACTGGCGCAGGAACATTTCGACGACGAGATCGGCCGGGACGCGTTCGTGCGCGAAATCGACGATCCCGCGGGCAGCGATCGCCTGCTCGAAGGCACACACACCGGCATCGGCGGCACGATCAACGCCTACGTCAAGCTCGAAGGACCGACCCTCGGCATTTTGCAGCGGGTGCTGCTGACCGGCGATTTTTTCGTCACGCCGCCCCGGGTCATATTCGATCTCGAAGCAGCGCTCGCGGGCACGCGTCTCGAAGACGTCGAGGAGACCGTGCGGCGCTTTTTCGAGACGACCGATATCGACATGCTCAGCGCGGAAGCCGACGACTTCGTCTCCGCGATCGCCGCCGCGCTGAGCAAACGTGCCGCAACGCAGCCGTCACGGCAAGCGGGGCGCTAGGATGGCAGAGTGCAACAATCCGGACGATGCGTTTGTCCTCGCCTCGAACGAGGCCGACCCGATGAACGTCGTGGCGGTCATCCAGCACACGGCGGGCGAGTATCTCGGGCTGATCGAAGACCATCTCGAGGGTCGTCGCATTCGCTTCCAGTACTACCGCCCGTTCGCGGCCGGCAAGCTGCCCGACCCGGAACTCCCGGCCGATGCCCTGATACTGCTGGGCGGCGGTCCCTGGGGTGCGGCGGGCACGCGTGACCTGCCGACGCTCGATCGCGAAGTTGCAATTACACGGCAGCGACTCGCCGAAGGCACGCCGGTGATCGGCGTTGGGCTGGGCGCACAGATTCTCGCGCTGGCATCGGGTGGCCGCGTTGAGCAGCACGACCTGGCGTTCGAGATCCTGAGCGCGACCCGCTGTCGCGAGGACGCGCTCAACGGCTACCTGCCCGAGACGTTTCACCAGGTGATTTACATGCGGGACCGGCCCGTGCCGCCGGAGGACGCTGTCGTGCTGGCCGAGGACGACCGGGGCCGGCCCGCCGTCTGGCAAGTTGCCACGAATGCGTTTGGTTTTGCGGGCAATCCCGGGATCAAGCTCGGCATGGTCGAAGACCTGATCATGGAATTCGAAGAGGTGCCACAAGAGGCTGCGGCACAGCTCGAAGCACTTCGCCCGCTGCAGCGCGACCTCGAAGACGAGCTCGTGCCGATTATGACCGGTCTTGTGCAGTGCACGTCCCTGATGTCTTCGCCGAAGGCGGCGGGAAAGTTGGACGCGCAAGTTCTTTAGTATATGCTAATTAACTGTTGGACGATCGTCCGGCCCGAGGGGATTCTCGAAAGATGGCTGAAAAACTGATCATTGTCATGGCGAATACCGATCCGCGTAACGGCGAGGAACTCGGTGCGCCGATTTTCCAGGCAACCGTCGCGGCGGCGATGGACTATGAAGTCGACGTCATCTGCACCGCGACGTCCGGGCGGCTGATGAAAAAGGGCGTGGCCGAAAACCTGTTCGTCAAGGAAGGCTCGCCGAAGTCGGTTTACAGTTTTATCCAGGACGCGCACGAGGCCGGCGCGAAGTTCTACTGCTGCTCGCCCAACCTCGACCTTTTTGAAATGACCAAGGACGACCTGATCCCCGAATGCGAGGGTATCGTCGGCGGCGCGCACCTGATCGAAGAAGTCATGGAAGGTGACTGCCGCGTCCTGTCTTACTGATCCTGAAGAGGTCCGACCGTATGTCTCATGCTGCAACGACCCGGGTCCAGGAGTACATCGGCGACCCGGTATCCGATACGCCGCCGGTCGAACGGGAGAAACTGGAAGAGATATTCCAGGATATCCAGGCGGACCTGCGGTTTGACCACGAGCTCAATGGCTGCCTGAATTGCGGCATTTGCACGGCGACGTGCCCGGCCGCTCACTACTACGACTTCAGCCCGCGCGAGATCGTCCAGCTGCTCTGGACCGAAAACCTCGAGGCGATTTACGACGCGATGCAGGAGAAGATCTGGTCGTGTGCCCAGTGCTATACCTGTGCAGCGCGTTGCCCGTTCGGCAATTCGCCGGGGGGGCTTGTTATGCTCATGCGCGAGACCGCGATCAAGCACGGCATGGAGTCGGCGAAGAGCGTGCTGCGGCCATTCAGCCGGGTGATGTTGAAATTGATCTCGACCGGTAACCAGCTCTCCCCCGACATGATTAACCCCGAGGGCTTCGCCGACTGGGGTCCGAACATTTCCAAGGTCGATGCGCCGCTGGCGACGCTGCGCAAGGCCATTCCGATGCCGACGCTGCACACGACCGCAACGGCATGGGAAGTCAACCTCAAGACCTCCGTCGAGCTGTACACGATCTGGGAAGAAACCGGTGTGCTCGACAGTCTCGAGACGATCGATGAGAACCTCTTCGACGTCATCATGGACATCATGGACGAGAAGCGTGATGACTATGAGGATTGGCTGGAGGAACAGGAATAGACAACGGTAGGAGCGCGCCCCGGCGTGCGACAATCGGCCGCCGGGGCGGCCTCCCACAGAGAGAGGCCATCGCGGCCTGCCACAGGGCATCAGGAGAGAGACAGTATGAGCAACGGTGGAGAGAGGTTTACGGGACACGGTTCGGAATGGGTGGACTCGAACCTGTCGAAAGAGGACGCTCAAACGGCCACAGTCTGGGTCGACCAGATCGTCAACAAGCGCTCGATGCTCACGAACAAGGATCGCGTCGAGGACGTGCGCGACGCAATGTGGGAGCTCGAGAAGGACGGTGAGATTGTCGTTCACCGCGTGACGGACGAACATGAGCCGATAACGGTCAAGACCCTGTATGGCTGGGACAAGCGCATACCGAGCAACCAGCTCTGGCATCACAAGTCCTGTGGCCAGTGCGGCAACATCCCGGGCTATCCGGCGTCGCTTCTGTGGCTCATGAACAAGATGGACATCCGGTATCTCGACGAGACCGACCAGACCTCCTGCACGGCCTGGAACTATCACGGTTCGGGCATCGGCAACATCGAGAGCCTCGCAGCCGTATTCCTGCGCAACTTCCACCAGGCGTACGTCTCGGCGAAGGCGCAGGGTCTGCCAGAAGGCTATTACTACCCGCTCGTACACTGCGGCACTACGTTCGGTAACTACAAGGAAGTCCGTGCCTACCTGATGCACTCTGCCAAGCTGCGCGATCGGGTCCGGACGATTCTCGGCAAGCTCGGTCGTCTCGTTGACGGCAAGCTGCTGATCCCGGAGGAGGTCGTGCACTACTCCGAATGGCTGCACGGAATGCGCGACCGCATCAAGGACCACCAGGTCATCGACTGCAGCAATATCCGGGCGACAGTGCATCCGGCCTGCCATGTCTACAAGATGGTCCCGGAGGATGCGATCTACGACGATGACATCCTCGAGGGCAATCGCGTTGCCGTGACGACCGGCATCCTGGAGACGCTGGGAACCCAGGTGATCGACTACTCCACCTGGTACGACTGCTGTGGCTTCGGTTTTCGCCACATCATCTCCGAACGTGAGTTCACGCGCTCGTTCGCGATCGATCGCAAGCTCCGGGTGGCCCAGGAAGAGGCGAAGGCCGACATGATGGTCGGCCATGACACGGGTTGCATCACGACGCTCGACAAGAACCAGTGGATCGGTGCGGCAGCCGGCAAACCCGTCGAGTTGCCCGTGCTGGCCGACGCACAGTTTGCCGCCCTGGTGTGTGGCGCCCATCCGTTCAAGATCGTGCAGTCGCACTGGCATGCTTCGCCGACCGAGACGCTCTACGAGAAACTCGGTATCGACTGGGAGGCGAAAAAGAAGGAATTCGAGGAGTACCTGAAGGATCCCCAGAACTACTTCTATGCCATCGGCTCGGTGGTGGGTCCGTGATCACTTCAGGTCCCGGCTACAAGGCCGTCGAACACAAGCAAGAGTAGGAGGGCCTTCGTCAGGCCCGAACGGTGCGCGGCCGAGGCCGCTCCCGCGATTGCGAAAGAGAGAAAAAAGCAATGAGCAAACCAGTTCTGATCATTGGCGGTGGACCCGCAGGGTTGGCCGCGGCTCACAGTCTAGGCACCGTGGGCAGGGAATGCGTGATCGTCGAGAAGGAGGACCGGCTCGGCGGCGCGCCGATACTGTCCGGCTACGCAAAACTCGTTCCCACGGGTGAGTGGGCGAAGGACGCGATCGGCGGCATGGTCGAACGCGTCGAAAAGGAGCCCAACGTGAAGATCGTTACGGGGGCGACCGTTCAGAAGTTCGACGGTGGGCCGGGTGATTTCACGGCGGAGCTGTCCAACGGGGAGTCGCTGGCGGCTGACTCGGTGGTGCTTTGCAGTGGCTTCACGCATTTCGATTCGGTGAACAAGCCCGAGTGGGGATTCGGTACCTACGAGGACGTCGTCACGACCACCCAGGTCGAGCAGATGATTTCCTCGGGGCAGGGCGTGCGTTGTCCATCCGACGGGCGCAAGCCGCAGCGCGTGGCGATTCTTTTGTGCGTCGGTTCGCGCGATCGCCAGATCGGGCGGGAGTGGTGCTCCAAGATCTGCTGCACCGTGTCGTCCAACCTGGCAATGGAAATACGCGAAGAGTTGCCTGATTGCCATGTCTACATCTATTACATGGACATCCGCACGTTCGGCCTGTACGAGACGAAGTACTACTGGAAGAGCCAGGAAGAATTCAAGGTCAAGTACATCAAGGCCCGCATCGCCGAAGTGACGTCAGACGGCGAGAAAGTGATCGTCAAGGGAGAGGATACGCTGGTCAAACGCCCGATCACGATTCCGTTCGATATGGTCGTGCACGCCATCGGCATGGATCCGAACGTCGATAATCCCGGGATTGCCAAAACCTTTGGTGTGGAACTCGAAACCAACGGTTTCATCGATGCAGCCAATCGCTACGGTGCCATGGCTGCAACGTCACGGCCCGGCGTTTACGTTGCCGGCGCGGCTACCGGACCCGAGACGATTGACGATTCCATTGCGCAGGGACACGCAGCTGCCATGGCTGTCCTGTCGGACAGCGCGGCACTCAAATCAGCCTGAGCATGGCATCCAGAACCGCCATCAAGCCGCATGAGTTCGAGCGTCCGGTGCTCGATCTCTCCGGCGAGATCCTGCGGGCGGCGATGGAGGCGATGGTCAAGGGCAGCGAGGACCACGGCGGCATCGAGCGATATATCGACGCCGTCAAACTCAAGAGCCGGATGTTTCGCCAGGCGCTCGTCGAGCGGGATCTCGCCGAACTCGACCTCGAGACGTTCAAGGGGCTATGCGCCTTCATGGCAACGGTGAGGCGCCGTGTCAGCGACTGGCTGAATGAGGACGCGTTCGGAGAGATGCATCCGCGAATCGTCGAGTTGTTCGACGACGAAGAACACATCGACAACCGTATCGGCCGCTTTTGCGACTATTTCCCCGACGACAAGAAGCATCGCTGGGTGCGGGACCTGGCGGCGGAAATGCTGCACAACGCCGACCCCGAGCGCGTGCCGATGATGAATCGCTGGGTCTGGGATGCGCAGGCGAATACCGGCGTCATTCGCGAAATCTGGCATGGGGATAACGTCGACGCGATGAAAATTCCCGTCGGCGACAACTATGGCACCTACAGCATGTTGCGCGAGGAACTCTCGCAGTTTCTGAGTGACAACGGGGTCTTTCGCGACGTCCTGTATTACGTCGATGTGCTGTGCGCGCAGGTTTATGCGCAATACATCTGTGAGCAGGGTGGTGCCTACCTGCGGGCGGACTTTACGGCACCGGAAGACCCGATGCAGCATACCCGGCGCCTTCTCGGGCTCGACGGCATCCGACCCGGTGACGGGCGGACGCGTCTCAAGTCGATCGACGGCGAGGCCTATGTTCTCGACGACAAGCAGTTGAATTAGGACGGAATACAAGCATGCCCATTCATGAAAAATCGCTGATTCGCCCCGAGGACCTGACGACGCACGAGGAACTCACGCTCGATGGCGTCGATGTTTCCGGGCACTGGAGCACGTTCATCGAGAGCCGCGCGGTCGCCGACTACAACGAGAGCCTGCAGGATGAAATCGCCGCGCTGCCGGGCGGCGAGAACATCCACCGGTGCTGGCAATGCGGGTCCTGCACGAATGCCTGCACGGTCTACGCGATCAACGAAGATTTCAACCCACGCTACTGGATATACCTGATCCGCATGGGGTACCAGTCGGAGCTGTTGCGCGACAAGGACATCATCTGGCAATGCGTGTCCTGCAACAAGTGCACGTATGCGTGCCCGCGTGACGTATTTCCCGAAGGTGTGATGAAAGCGACGGCACACTGGCTGGAGCGGAAGGGCCATACGCCGAAATCGCCGTCCATGCATTTCGACGAAGTGTTCACCGAGCAGGTCATCAAGACCGGGAAGATCGAGGAAAGCCGCACCATCCGGCGATTCTTCGCACGGACCGGGCAGGCCCTCGCCCAGCCGTGGATGGTCGAGATGGTCAAACGCATGCTCAAAGGCCTGCCACTCGGTCTGCTGTCGCGCATGGGACTGGCGACGGTGGTCGCACCGAGCACCAGCGACTGGTCGAAAGCATCAGCCGCGATGCAGGAATACATCGATGAACAGCACCAGAAGCAGGACGAGGCGCTGAGCCTCGCCGAGCTGGTCGAGACGGCCAAGCAGGACGTGGCAGCCTGACGGGGATTTTGAATGAGTACACGCAAGGAAAAGTACCAGAAGGTCGCCTACTACCCGGGCTGCGCGCTCGAAGGTACGGGACATTCGTACAATCGTTCGACCAAAGCAGTCGGCAAGGCGCTTGGTCTCGATCTGGTCGAGGTCAAGAACTGGAATTGCTGCGGCGCGATGGACGTCAAAAACATCGATCCGAAGCTGCAGACGTACCTGTCGTCGCGCGTCATGTCGACGGCGGCGAACGAGATGGACATGGATGTCGTGATGGCGCCCTGCAACGGCTGTTACCACAACCTGAAAAAGGCGGAGTATGACCTCGAGCATGACGAGGAGTCGGTCGAGGTTGTCGATCGGCTGTCGAAGAAGGCCGGGCACAAGACATACGCGGCAGGGCAGGTCGAAACGATTCATGCGCTCGACTGGATCAAGGACGCGATCGGCGAGGACGGTCTCAGGGCACGCGTCAAGAAATCTCTCGAAGGTATCAAGGTCGCCAACTACTACGGGTGCATGTACACGCGCCCGCGGCACATCTTTCCCGAGAAGGACCAGGGGCCGGGCAGCGAGTCGACGTCCAGGCCGCATTTCATGGACGACCTGCTGGCAGCCGCCGGCGCGGAAAACGTCGACTTCCCGCTCAAGACCGCGTGTTGTGGCGGTGCGCACACACTGTCCGACAGCGACACCTCGACGAAGCTCGTATTGAACATCCTCAAAGCGGCGAAGATGTCCGGTGCGGACGTGATCGCGACCGAGTGCCCGACCTGCCACTCGGGCCTCGAGATGCACCAGATTCGCGCCGAGAAGAATTTCGGCGAAAAGGTCGAGATCAAGATCCTGTACTTTACGCAGCTGCTCGGCATGGCACTCGGCCTCAAGCCGAAGAAGGTCGGTGTCCACGAAAACGTCTCCGACTCGATCCGTTTCTTGAAGGAAAAGGGCCTCGGGTGAGGACACTGGCCGAACTCGAGACCGTGTTTGAAACCGCGCCGGCCGGCGATGATCCTGCCGTTGCGGCGGATGCGCTGTTGCAGGCCAGCGAAGAGGTGCTCGAGCACTGGATCGTCGCCAGGGGAAGGACGCCGACTGACGAGCAGCGTGAGGGTTTCCGCCTGCTGGCGCTGCATCGCCAGGGGGCGAAGGGCGACCCGAGCTTCAATGCCTGCCGCGAGACTTGCCGCGAAGTCGCTTATCACTACAACCTCGTGACGATGCAGCCCGGGCATGCGGATACTACGAATCGTCTAGCCCTGATGGGTCTGGTATCAAAGCACCTGTATCTGTTCATCACTGGCAAGCTGCAGGTAGCGGGACTCGGCGAATTCTGTTGTTCATCGAGACCGATCCGGACTGCACAAAGTCACGAGACAACCACGCCTAAGGAGGCATAGCCATGCCATCGGTACGGGGATGTAACCTTCCTGACGAATTGCTTTATGACGTCGACAATCACATCTGGTTCACAGAGATGGGCGACGGCACGGTCAAGATCGGCATGACCGCCGTGGCGACGGCCATGGCCGGCAAGCTGGTCGCTTTCACGCCCAAGAAGGTCGGGCGCAGTGTGCGCGCCGGCAAGTCCTGCGGCACGCTCGAATCGGGCAAGTGGGTGGGGCCGGCGAAGTCGGCCGCCGGTGGCGAGGTGGTCGCGGTCAACGAAGACCTCGTGGCGGATCCGAGGAGAAAGGCTGGCTGGTCATCCTGAAGCCCGAAGACTGGGACAGCGTCAAGTCTTCCCTCGTCGTCGGCACGGACGTGACGGCGCCTTACGAGGCGAAGATGGACTCTGAAGGATTTGCCGGGTGCGCGTGATCAGCGAGGCGTCCGCCTCGATGACGGATGAAGACGTCGAGAAGCTCGGGGAGCTCCACGGCAAAGCCACCCACGCCGTAGAACTTCTCAAGGCGATGGCCAACGAGTGGCGACTGATGATCCTGTGCCAGCTGGCGGAGGGAGAGAAGACCGTAAGCGAACTGCAGAACACGCTCGGTCTCAGCCAGTCGGCGCTGTCACAACACCTGGCGGTATTGCGCCGCGAACGCATCGTCAGCTCACGTAAACATGCGCAGTCGGTCAGTTACTCGCTGGCCGGTGCGGACGCGCCGAAAGTTATGCAGGCGCTGCATGAAGTCTTCTGTGAAACGCGTGGAGAAAGATCAGGATGAAACGCAACGCCCGGAACATCAGCGCCGTAGTAGCGGCGACAGGTTTGTTTGCCTGCAGCAGCGCTGCGCTGGCGACCAATGGTTATTTCACTCACGGTGTGGGAACCGAATCGAAAGGTATGGCCGGCTCCGGCGTAGCCAGCCCCGAGAATCACGGCGGCATCGCCTCGGCAACCAATCCGGCACTGGCGGTCTTCTCGGACGAGAGATGGCAGTTCGGTCTGGCCGTCTTCAGCCCGATGCGCTCCTACACGGCATCGGACAGCCTGGCGAATGGCTTTGGCGGCGCCTTTACGCTCGAAGCAGGCAAGTTCGACAGCAGTAACGAGGCTTTCCCGATCCCCTATCTTGCGAAGAACTGGCGGCTTTCGAATGACAATGCCCTGTCGTTCATCTTCTATGGTCGCGGTGGAATGAACACCGAGTGGGACAACGGGCAGGCGGCGTACTTCGATCCCACCGGGATGGGTGGCGAGCCGTCCGAAATTCCCGGCCTGTTTGGCGGCGGTCTTGCCGGCGCGGGTTTCGCATCGGCCGGTGTCGATCTGATGCAAGCGTTCATCAGCGTCAGCTACGCATCCAGGATCAACGACAGTTTTGCCTGGGGCATTGGGCCGGTTGCCGCCGTGCAGATGTTTGAAGCCACGGGCCTGCCGGCATTCTCCGCGTATACGCAGACCTTTGCCGATGCGTTTCTCGGCAACGGCATGGGCGCACCGGTTGAGAACCTGAGCAATAACGGCCACGACACGTCCTATGGTTTCGGCCTTGCTGCCGGTATCTGGGGCGGGTCCGACGACTTCAGCTATGCGCTGGCCTACCAGTCGAAGATGTCGATGAGCGAGTTCGACGACTATGCCGACCTGTTCGCACAGCAGGGCGGCTTCGATATCCCGTCGACGCTCAAGGCCGGTATATCGTTTCGCGTGAGCGAGACTGCACGGATTAATCTCGATGCAGAGCACATCGCTTACAGCGACGTGGACTCGGTCCATAACCCGATCATGAACCTGCTCACCGGATGCTTCACGGCCAACCCCGCGGTGGCTCCCGAGACCTCGGGGTGCCTCGGGGCGTCCAATGGCGCCGGGTTCGGCTGGGACGACGTGACCGTGTTCAAGGCCGGCGTGGAGTTCCAGTCGAGTGACGCGAACACCTGGAGGTTCGGTTTCAGCTATGGCGAGCAGCCAATCCCGGATTCCGAGGTCTTGTTCAACATCCTTGCGCCGGGCGTCATGGAATATCACATGACCGTCGGGTGGACCAGCGAACGGCCCAGCGGCAGCGTCATGTCGTGGTCGCTGATGTACGCGCCGTCCAAAGAAATCACGGGCGCGAGTACGTTCGATCCGACCCAGACGATCAAGCTCGAGATGTCCCAGCTCGAGCTCGAGTTCGCGTATCGGTTCTAGCCACGGCGCCGCTGTCGTTTCCGGAAAACGAAACCCGGCAGCTGAAACACGGCATAATGGCCGTATGACCAGACTGGATCCCGGATACCTGCGCCAGCAGATCGTCGGCGTTGATTCGACTTTTGAAACGCCGTTTGGCGAACGGCTCATGGTGTATTGCGATTACACGGCGTCCGGGCGCTGCCTGCGCTTCGTCGAGTCGTACCTGCAAAGCCTGCAGCGCGTCTACGCGAATACGCATACCGAGGACGATATCACCGGCCGCAGTATGAGCCAGTTGCTGCACGAGGCAGAGCAGGCGATCAAGGATTCGGTCAATGCCGGTCCGCACGGGCGTCTCATCGCGTGCGGCACCGGGGCG
>JARRMH010000166.1:0-5522 GCA_037386205.1 Woeseiaceae bacterium
TCGGGCACGTAGTGAACGGAATCGCCGAGGTACTGGTCGTCGAGCAGGCGATACGCTTCCTGCGTGTCGAAGCGATAGGCCCAGACGCCCCATTTCACGCGGTTGGCCAGTCCCCCTTGCCAGCGCTCAGTCAAAAGCAGCACCTGCTGGTCCGGCAGCAACACGAGCGGACGCAGGTCGTGCGTCGATGGCAGCGGGAGCGGCTCACGTATCGAACCGTCGAGGCCGACGAACGAGTAGACGAACTGTTCATTTTCGGTTCTTGTCTGGCACAACATCTGCTCGCGATCGGCAAACCAGAGCGCCCGGTCCATCCGGCAGGCCGACTCGAGCGCCCCCAGTCCAATCGACCGGCCGGCCGTCTTGTCGTAGACGAAAAACGGGCCGTCGCCGATTCGGTAGATGAACCGTGTACCCGAGATCGGCACGATGTCGACTTTCTCGTTGTAGCGATGCTCGGCGACTTCGGTCTTCTTCCAGGTGCCACGAACCCGTTCCGTGACGAAGATTCTTACGCCGTCATCGTAGACGAGCGTCCGCGTCCCCGGCAGGTAATGCCCGTTGCGTCCGCGCAGCAGGGTGTGGGTCTGGCGCGACGCAATGTCATACAGCACGAGCAGCCTTCTTTCCCGGTTCTCCTCGCTGTCGATGACGTTCAGCAACAGCCGTTCCTTTAGCTGCGGACTCAGGGAAAGGATGTTCACTTCACCGAGGTTACTGACAACGGACGTGCTGCCGTCGCGCAGATCGAGCATCGCAAGGTAATTGGCGGATACGAAATAGAGCGCACCGCGCAGCTCGGCCCGGTCGTTGTCGGCACACGCAGCGGCCAGCAGCAGGGCGAGTCCGGCTGTCAGAAACGTTCGTTGCATAAGGCGAAGTCTATCCGTTGGCGGGCTGCGGTTGGGAATTGACCGCATTTTGAACGAAAATATCCCCAACCCGCACTCACCAGGCCTTGAGAAGATGAAAACGACAGCGGCAGCACTGGTTCGCCACGCGCTCGAGCAGGTCGGGGTCCGCTATACCTTCGGTATACCGGGCGTCCACAACATCGAATTCTACGACGAGCTCTTGAGCTCCGAACAAATCACGCCGGTGCTCGTGACCCACGAGGGTTGCGGCAGCTTCATGGCCGATGCGATCAGCCGCGCGACCGATTCGATCGGCACCCTCGCGATCGTCCCCGCCGCAGGCATCACGCACGCGATGAGCGGCATCGGCGAAGCGTATCTCGACGGTGTCCCCATGCTGGTCGTGTCGGGCGGTATCCGCAGGGACATGGACAAATCGTTCCAGCTTCACGACGTGGACCAGCAGGCGCTGATGCGGCCGCTCACGAAGGCCCAGTACAGGATCGAGCGTTACGAGGACGCCATCCCGATCGTCTATGACGCCTACACGACCGCGATGTCCGGCGAGCCGGGGCCCGTGTTCATCGAACTCCCGGCCAACCTGCAGCTACTGGCGGGCGACGTCGACGCGATGCCCCCGGCCGAAATCCTGCTCGAGCGCCCGCCGCTCGATGAGCAGCAGGTAAAGAATGCCGCAGCGATGCTGGCAGGCGCAGAGCACCCCGGCCTGTTCGTCGGCTGGGGCGCGCGCGATGTCAGCGAGGAGCTCGTGCGCATCGCCGAACACCTTGGCGCTCCGGTCGCGACGACACTGCAGGGGCTCGGCATTTTTCCGGGCGACCATCCACTCCATGCCGGGTTCAGTTTCGGCCCGTCTGCCGTTCCCGCCGCACACAACGCATTCGAGAAGTGCGATGTAATGCTCGCCGTCGGTACGCGCTTTGCCGAGATTGCGACCGGCAGCTACGGCGTAACCCCGCCGGAAAAGCTCGTCCACATCGACATCAACTCCGCGGCAATCGGGGCCAACTACAAGACCGCGATCGGCCTCCATGCCGATGCGCGGGACGCGGTTCCCGCCCTGGCCGACGCCGTCGCCGCCGCAACCGAGGCGCGCGACGGGTCGAGTGTTGCGTCATCGATAGCCGACGACAAAGCGGCCTACAGCAGAGAATGGATGGAGCACGACTCGAAGGGCCGCGTGAACCCGTGCCGGTTCTTCACCGAGTTGCGCTCGCAGCTCGCCGATGACGCCATCGTGGTCACCGACGATGGCAACCATACGTTTCTTACGGCCGAACTGATGCCGATCCACCGCGGTGGCATGTACCTGTCGCCGACGGACTTCAACTGCATGGGCTACTGCGTGCCGGCAACCATTGCGGTCAAGATGGCCATGCCCGAGAGGCAGGTCGTCGGCATCGTCGGTGACGGTGCATTCCTGATGACGGGGCTGGAGTCGGTGAGCGCAGCCGCCAACGATATCGGCGCAAT
Organism: Woeseiaceae bacterium; assembly: GCA_037386205.1. Lineage (GTDB taxonomy): Bacteria > Pseudomonadota > Gammaproteobacteria > Steroidobacterales > Woeseiaceae > UBA1847. The sequence goes on from JARRMH010000166.1 coordinate 2,349, forward strand.
CTGGTTCGTCTTCAATGACGGTGAACTCGCACAGATCGCCCAGGCCCAGTCGACGCCCTACCAGCGCACCGCCTGCACGACGATCGGCAAGCTCAATTACGAGGCGTTCGCCGTGGCGTCGAACGTCGAGTACGTCGAGATCAGCAGCGATGCCGGCATTGCCGAGGGCATCACCCGCGCATTGGCTGCCGCTGACGGCAACCGGCCCGTGCTCGTCAACGTGCACATCGACTACAGCAAGAAGACACGGTTTACGGTCGGCACGCTGCAGACCAACCTGAAGCGCCTCGATACGCGTAACAAGTTGCGTATCGTCGGCCGGGCACTGAAGCGCAAGATTTTCGGGCGCTGATCAGCGCAGCTTGCGCAACAGACTGAACTTGCGGTCGGTGTAGGGCGCGTAGCGCAGATCGGGATCGGGCCACCAGCCGCGCTTCATCACGGCCTTCATGTGACTGAACGTGCGGAACCCGTGCTCGCCTGAATAACAGCCCATGCCGCTCGGCCCGACGCCGCCGAACGGCAGCTCGGGCACGGCCATGAACATCATCGTGTCGTTGACGCAGGCATTGCCGCTGCTGACCGATGACAGAAAGCGCTGTTCCGCGTGTGCATCGCGGGTAAAGATGTAGGCGGCGAGCGGCTTGTCCCCCCGGCGGATGAATCGAATTGCCGCCTCGAGATCGTCGCTACGCACGATGGGCAGGATCGGGCCGAAGATCTCCTCCTGCATGACCGCACTGTCGGTTGCGACCCCGGTCAGCACGGTCGGCGCAATAAAACGTTCCGCGGCGTCCGCCTGTCCCCCGATCGCGACCTCGCCCGATGCCAGGAGTCCGCTCAGGCGTTCGAAGTGCCGGTCGTTGACGATGCGCCCGTAGGAGTCCGACGTTGACGGGTCGTCGCCGAACATGTTCGTTATGGCGTCGCGCAGCAGCGGAACGAGCTTCTTCTCGGTATCGGCATCGACGAGCACGTAGTCGGGCGCGATACAGGTCTGCCCGGCGTTCGTGAACTTGCCCCAGGCAATCCGGTTTGCCGTCGTTTCGAGATCGGCATCGGGCATGACGACGCACGGGCTCTTGCCGCCCAGTTCGAGCGTGACCGGCGTCAGGTGCTTCGCCGCGGCCGCCATGACGATGCGCCCCACCTTGCCGCCACCCGTGTACAGGATGTGGTCCCACGGCAGCTCCAGCAACGCCGTCGTCTCGGCCACGGCGCCCTGCACGACCCTGATGCAGGCATCGTCGAGATACTGCGGCACGAGCCGCGCCAGCAGGGCAGACGTCGCGGGGGCCAGTTCGGACGGCTTGATGACGGCACAGTTGCCGGCGGCCAGCGCCGCGGCAAGGCCGTCGAGAACGAGTTGCACCGGGTAGTTCCAGGCGCCGATGATCAGCACCACGCCCAGCGGTTCGGGCTGTACCCAGCTCTTGCCCGGCATTCCGGTAAGTGGTGTCGACACGCGGCGACGGCGCGCCCACTCTCTCAAGTGTTTGCGGCAATACGCAGCATCATGGGCAACATAGGAGATCTCGGTGACCCAGGCCTCGAGCGGATGCTTGCCGAGGTCGGCATCCAGCGCCTCGCTCAACGCCTGTTCCTCCTCCTTCATCATCCGTTCCAGCGCGCGCAGCTGGTCTGCGCGCCAGGCGAGGTCCATCGTCTTCCCGCTGCCGAACGCGCGGTCGAGTTCATCGAACATCGATGAAAAGTCGGGCGTTGCGGCGGTCCGTGCAGCAGTCTGGTTCATAAGTCGCGATTTTCGCAGATTTCGGTTGCCGGGTCGCCGTCGAATGCGTTTGGCAATAACGAGACTCAGGTCCGGATTCATCATCGCCGATGTGGCAACTTGTTGGCCTGTATACATTTTTCCGGGAGAGACCGATGCGCTACCTGATTTTGATCACCAGCCTCGCGCTGGCCGGCGCGGCATTCGCTGACGACAAGTCGACGTCCACCACCAGGGAACTCGACAAATCGTCGCCCCGGCTGATGACGTCGGGCGATTCATCCGGCACCACCGATTCATCCGCGACCGGGCGGCACGATGCGGCTTCCGGCAAGCCGACGGGCAGACGCCAGCATGGCGTCGTCTCGCCGCAGGATGCGGCGTCCGGCATGGCGTCGGGTAAGCGGCAGCACGGATCGGCACCGGCCGATGCCGGCAGCAGCTCGGGCGCCTCCGGGAGCACACGGGCGCAGGACTACAATTCGAGCCGCTCCAACACGACGTCATTGCGTGAAGACAAGGCCGGGGACCTTGATCGCGACGGGCGCGTCGATGTCGTGACCTGCGGCAATGGCAAAGACAACGATTGCGACGATACCGGTCGGCCGGCCACCCCGGGCGACTACAACGGCACGCGTTCCAACCGTTCCGGCGCGACCGGTACCCGGAGCCACAACGCGAGCCGCTCCAACCGCTCCAGCGGTACCCGCGCTCAGGACTACAACTCGAGCCGCTCCAACAACTCGTCCGCGCGGCTCGATCCCGATAGCGATGGCGACTCGCTCGACGAGGTCCGGTGCAGCATGGCCAGTGACGACTGCGTCACCCGGTCCGACGGCGAGGACCTGACGTTGCGCAAACGCCCCGGCAGGTAACAGACCACAGACAACGGTATGATGGCGGGCATGAATGCCCGCCCACTTCTCGTGCTGCTGCTGGCGGCACTCTCCCACATCGCTGTCGCCCAGGATCTGAGCCTCGAGCAGATCATGGCGGACCCCGACTGGCTCGGTAATCCCCCCGAGGATGCCTACTGGGGCGCCGACAACGAAACCGTCTATTTCCGCCAAACGCGCCAGGGCTCCAAGCTGAAAGACCTGTATGCGGTCGATACGCGCACCGGTGCGATTGCCGAGATCGCGGAATCCGACTGGTCGGCGCTCGATCGCAGTACCGTGGTTTACAGTGCTGCCGGCGATCTGCATGCCTGGGAATACGAGGGCGACATCTACCTCAGTGACGGCGAATCGATGCGCCAGGTTACGCGCACGGCCGCGACCGAATCGGATCCCTGGTTCATGGCCGACGGGCGCCGGGTAGCGTTCGAGCGCGACAGCCAGTTCTTCGTTTTCGATCCGGCGACCGCACTCATCGAGCAGGTGACCGATATCCGCTTCGAGCACGTCGAATTCGTCGTCGCTGCCCGGCTTTTTCTCGAAGCG
>JARRMH010000167.1:0-5514 GCA_037386205.1 Woeseiaceae bacterium
GCCGCTTTCAGCAGGGCATAGACGAATGCCTTGCCCGTCACGTCCGGCTTGATCAGGTAGTACTGCGTATCGATGGTGCGTTCCGCGCGGTCGGCCAGTAACAGTCGCGCACCGAAAGCGTCGATGCCGCTGTTCAGCGTATGGAAGCCGGAATAACCGGGCGTGACAGACTCGGTAAGTTCGGTGACCGTCTTCCCGATCCGGGTATCGGCGGTATCGAGGATCGCCGTCGTTTCGGTCCGCGGATAGTCGTAGTCGATGCTCGCGCAGCCCGTGAAAAACAGCAGGCTGGCAAGAAAGATCGTTTTCATGGCGCTCGGCCACCGACCGCCACGCGCGTGTCTGATTTGTGTTGCGTGCACTTTCATCCCTCCTGCGAATACAGATAATCAGGTGCCACCTCTTGCCTGTCAACACGACCCGGGAGTAATTCCCTGCCATGAATGTCAACAAAACCCTGATCGTGGCAAGTTTCGCCTGGCTCCTCGTGTCCTTCTGGAACCGCAACGACCTGCCCGGGCGCATCGACTACGTGCCGGGGATCGCCAACGAGCCGCAACAGACGGCGGCCAGCGAGAAGCCCTTCGACGTCCGCTTCAACGACGTCGACTACCGCATCGAACCGGAATACGACTACGACATCACGGGCATGGTCGTCTCTTATCGCCACCACAACAGGGACAACAGCCGCATGCACGCACTGGCCAACGATCATCTGAACATGCTCGATGTCTGCGTGATCTGGGGCGACAATGCGCGCAACGAGCGGCTCGACCGGATCAGTTTCTGGAACGGGCTATTCACCTGCAACTTCAAAACGCGTGACCAGCAGGCCTGGGACGCCTTCAACCTCCACCAGGTATCCAACAATCACCTGCTATCGGACGACGAGTTCGTTCGCCGGCAGGTGAAGAAGATCCGCATCGGCGACCAGATCCGCGTACGCGGCTTCCTGGCCACATACTCGAGCGCCGGCGGCAGCACGCGGGGCACCAGCTCGACGCGCACCGACACCGGCGACGGGGCCTGCGAGACGATCTACGTCGAGGACTTTCGTGTCGTTCACAAAGCAACCAGCCTGTGGCGTATCTCCATGTGGGTATCGCTGCTGCTTCTCACCGCCGGTATCGCGACCCATTTCGCTCGCCCCTACAAGCCGAACTGAATCCTTCAGATGCGGCCGGCGTGATAGTCGCGAAACGCCTGCTCGAGTTCGGCCATCGTGTTCATCACGAACGGGCCATGGCGGACCATGGGTTCATCGAGCGGCTTTCCTGCGATCAGTAGCAAGCGACTGTCCTCCATGGCGGCAAGCCCTATCGTATCGCCAGTGCCCTGCCCGTACAGCGCTATCTCGGCGGTCCCGACGGCCACCGGTTCGTCGTCACCCGACGCCACCTGGCCGCCGTAGACGTAGACGAAGGCATTGTGCCCGGCAGGAATCTCGAATTGCGCGCCGGTACCCGCCTGCATGTGAACATCGAGGTAAACCGGGTCGGTCGCTACGCCTTCGATCGGACCGGTCAAGCCGCCCACCGACCCGGCGATGATCTTCGCCGTGACGCCGTCGGCAATGATCGCTTCCGGCACCTGGTCGGCGGGGATCTCCTGGTAGCGCGGCTGCGTCATCTTGTGTCGGGCAGGCAGGTTGACCCAGAGCTGGAAACCCCACATCAGGCCGTCTTCCTGGCGCGGCATTTCCGAGTGAACGATACCGCGGCCCGCGGTCATCCACTGCACGCTGCCGGGACCGAGGACGCCGGCATTGCCCTGGTTGTCCCGGTGCTGCATCGAACCGGCGAGCATATAGGTCACGGTCTCGAAACCGCGGTGCGGATGATCGGGAAATCCCGCGATATAGTCGTTTGGGTCGTCGGAGCGAAACTCATCGAGCAACAGGAACGGGTCGAAGTGATCGAGTGCCGGTGTCGCGATGACACGCGTCATGCGAACACCGGCACCGTCGGTCGCCGGCTGCCCCGTCAGCACACGCTCAACCCGGCGCAGCTCAGTCACCTCCGTCGTCCCGGCGCTCTGCCGCCGCCCGTCAATCAGCCCAGCGCCTGGCGCACTTTGCCACTCGTTCGCCGAGTTTTGCCGCGGTCTCGAGATCCGCCTCCGGCGGCGCCACGTCGGGCCCCTCGTCGACATTCGACTGCGCCATGGCGCCGAGATACGAACCGAGGCGATTCAGGTCCTCGACCGAGCCCTTCGAACTGTTGTTGCCCGGGAGCAGGTTCAGGTTGACCCACACCATGCCGTGCTGCGCCGCGAAGCTCGCAATATCGACCAGCGTGTTTTGCTTGTCGCCGTTCTGCGAGCCTGAATTGGTGAATCCGGCGGCCAGCTTGTCGGCCCACTTTTGCTCCATCCAGCGGCCCGACGTCGCCTCCATGAAGGTTTTCATGCCGGACGAGGGCGAACCCATGTAGGTCGGGCAACCGAAAACCAGAGCGTCCGCGCCATCCAGCGCCTCCCAGGCGGAGCTGTCCTCGTCCTCGAGGTCTTCGACCGAAATCAGTCGGGCGTCAACGTCGGCCACCTTTTTCATTCCACTCAGGACGGCCTCGGCCTGTTTTGCCGTGTGGCCATATCCGCTGTGGTAAACGACACAGGCTGATACTGTCATGCAATCTCCTCTGCTGTTGCGCGGCCGCGCCCGACAACCGACCCGTTGCGTTCGGGATGATGCCGGCCCACGGGCCGTTGCTTACGATGGGTATCCTTCTAAGATATCACCGAATTCTCGGGATAATGTTTCGATAAGTTTCTGCCCGTCCCCGGCGGGCAGAGCCTCGAGCGGCGGGCGCACGCCGGCCCAGCGGTCGTCGCCGCTCGCCATTGCGAGCAGATGCTTCTGCGCCGGAATGGGACCGTAAAGCTCGATCGCCCGGCGAAAACTTATCACTCGTTCGTGCTTTTCTCTCGCCCCCGCGATGTCGCCGGCGGCATACAGCTTTACAACGTCCGCGATCGCCTGCGCGTTGAGGTTGGCCGTCGCGCTGATGCACCCCGGACCGCCGAGCTCCAACGCGTCGAGAAGCGGCACTTCCGAGCCCGGATAAACGATCATGCCGTCGATATCGAACAACTTCTGCGTATTCTCCCAATCGCCGGAACTGTCCTTGATACCGACGACATTGCCCGGGAAAGCAACATGCAGTCGTGACGCCAGCGAAGGCGAAATCCCCACGATCGCCACCTGCGGAATGTGATAGAGGTAAATGCGCGCATCGGCGCCGATGGCAGAGACCAGCTGCGTGAAGTAACGAAACAACCCCTCCTCGGTGACGCGCTTGTAGTAGAACGGCGGCAGCGTCATGACGCCCGCACAGCCGAGATCGAGGCAGGCACGGGACATCCGCGCAGTTTCGGCGACATTCGACAACCCGGTGCCTGGGATCATGCGCTGCGGGTCGATGCCGGCATCGACGAGACCCACAAGCGCCACAATGCGCTCGTCGACCCCGACCGACAGCGCCTCGCCGGTCGTGCCGAAAGGTGCGATTCCGGCACTGCCCTGCTCGAACAACCATCGGGCATGCCGAACGTAGAGGTCGTGAGCGATCGATGCGTCGCCGTCGAACGGCGTCAGCATCGGGACGATGACGCCGCGCAGCGGCTCCACCGCCATCAGGCGGCGGCCGCGTAGGCGCGCCGCGCGGCATCAACCGCGACCCCGCTCGCGACGGATGCTCCCATTCCCGTCAATACGGCGTCGAGCGCGCCGAGGCAGGTGAGCACATTGGTCGGGTTCGATGCGTAGCCCATCAGCCCGATGCGCCAGATCCTGCCGGCCATGGCGCCGAGCCCAGCGCCGATCTCGAGGTTGTATTCCTCCAGCAGCGCCGCACGGACCGCAGCCTCGTCGACGCCGTCCGGCACGCTCACGGCGTTGAGCTGCGGCAGGCGCTCGGCAGCGGGGACCACGAATTCGAGACCCATCGCCTCGATGCCCGCCTTGAGCGCTTCGTGGTTGCGACGATGCCGTGCCCACGCATTCTCGATCCCTTCTTCCTGCAAGATGACCAGCGCCTCGTGCAGCGCATACAGGGCGTTGATCGGCGCCGTATGGTGGTAAGCACGCTTGCCCCCGCCCTGCCAGTAGCCGAGGATGAGGCTGAGATCGAGGAACCAGCTCTGCACGGGATGCTTGCGGCGCTTGACGGCGTCCACGGCGCGCTCGTTCAGGGTCAGTGGCGCAAGACCGGGAACACAGGACAGGCATTTCTGGCTGCCTGAATAGACCGCGTCGAGGCCCCAGTCGTCGACCTCGAGCGGCACGCCACCGAGCGACGTAACGGTGTCGACGATCGTCAGGCAGTCGTGTTCGCGGGCGAGCGACGCCAGCGCCTGTGCATCCGATATCGCGCCCGTCGAGGTTTCTGCATGCACGAACGCCAGCACCCCGGCGTCGGGATGCGTCTCGAGCGCCGCCGCGACCTTGTCGATATCGACCGCGCGGCCCCAGTCGTCTTCGACCATGACGGCCGTGCCACCGACGCGCTCGACGTTTTCCTTCATGCGTCCGCCAAACACGCCGTTCTGGCAGACGATGACCGTGTCGCCGGGCTCGACGAGGTTGACGAAGCAGGCTTCCATGCCCGCCGAGCCAGGCGCCGACACGGGCATCGTCAGCGTGTTGCCGGTCCTGAAAGCATAGCGCAGCAAGTCCTGCACCTCGTCCATCATCGTGATGAAAGCCGGGTCGAGGTGGCCGATCGTCGGACGTGACAACGCCTCGAGGATGCGCGGATCGACGTCGGAAGGTCCGGGACCCATCAGGGTCCGGGTCGGTGGGTGAAACGAATGTATGGTCATGGTCCTTGCTTGTCGAATGTGGAATCAGTTTTCTTCGAGCGGCTCGAACAGCTTCGAGAAGAACAGGGCATTCAGGAACAGTTTATTGGTTCCGTACCAGTAGCCGCGGAAATTCGGGTTGTCGGCAAACAGGATGATACTCCCTTCGCCCGAACGTTCCGCGATCAATGACGGCGTACCGGCCAGGGCCGACAGCCAGACTCGCATACAGTGATCTCCGGTCGAAATAGTTGTCAATCCCTCAGTTTACCTTCTCGTACGAGGCAGACCGCAACAGTCGCCCGGGTCGCGCACCGGTCGGTTGTCCATCGAGAAGGACCGGCTTACCGGCCACGAACACGTGCTGCACGCCCTCCGCATACTGGTGCGGCTGCGCGAACGTCGCCCGATCGATCACGGTAGCGGGGTCGAAGACCACAATATCGGCGATCGCACCCGCCTCGATGCGGCCGCGTTCCGCGAGACCGATCCGCTCGGCAGGCATACGCGTCATCTTGTGAATAGCCGCCGGCAGCGAGAGTACCTGCAAGTCGCGCACGTAGTGGCCGAGCACCCGGGCAAAGGTACCGTAGTTGCGGGGATGGGGATGGCCGCTCCCCGGCACCTCGATACCGCCGTCGGCAGCGATCATCGTGCGCGGATGCCGCAGAATCGTGACGACATCCTCGGGGTGCATGGCATGGTAGATCGCCT
>JARRMH010000168.1:0-10763 GCA_037386205.1 Woeseiaceae bacterium
TGGGCTCCATTCCGCTGACATTGATCGGCATGGTCCCGGGCCACTGGCTCTTTAACATGCCGTTCAATGCCACTTCCATGATCGGTTTGACTCGGCCCGGATTGAGTCCGTCGACCACGTATGCGCTCACGCCCGCTCGCACGGCCTCTTCAATTGTGGCGCTGTCGCCATCTTCGGCGAACATGACGATCGGCTTGGGACGATCCACACTGATGCTGCGCATGTGCTCCAGGGTGTCGCGGTCGGGCGAGTCCATGTCGATGATGATGACGTCGGGATGTTCCTGCTCCCAGGCCGAATAGACGGCATGTTCGATTTCACCGGAAACAAAATCATTGACGAGTGAGTCCATAATGACCCCGTAGCGCGCTCCCTGCAGCCATGCCGTCTGGCCGGTGCCGATCAGTTCAGCCTTCAATCCTTCGGCTCGAAGGGCATGGACCAGCACCCAGGCCGTCGTGCGTTTTCCGACCGCCGAATCGGTGCCGAGAACCGCAAGCTTCAGACAATCCACTTTTTCGATCTTGCCTTCGAAAAAGTGAAGCTGGGCGCGCGGAGGGGGTTTCCTGATATCCCTCAAGGTCACCCCGTGTTGAGCAGCAAGATCCACCATCTCTTTATCTTCAGAGAGGAAATCATGCAGGCCGGTATCAATGTTCAGCCCCATGGTAATGGCCGTTCGTACATCGTCCCTGGCCCTTGCGGAAAGCCGCCCGGTAGTTGGGGGTGTACACACCGTCGAGGCCTTCATAGCCGGTTATCCAGCGATTATCGTCCGCACCCCAGCGGTCGAACACCGTGGCATAGAAGTATCCTTCGTCGCTGAGCACCCGGTGCAGGTAGTCCGTGCCCCAGAACGCTTCGCGCAGAGCCCGTTCCCGCAGCCCCAGTCGCTCGAGCCCCTCCCGGGCCAGCTCGAACGACGCGAGCATGGACCAGGCGACCATCGATGCCTGCTGCGGCGTGAAGAAATTCGAGTACCCGAGGTGCGACAGGTACTTGCCGCTATCGCCACCGGCGTCGTTCCATCCGCCGTACACGTCGACCGTTGCGCCGGTGTCGATGACCGGAACTGCCCTGTCACGCTCGTCGGTATTGCGGTTGGCCTCGAAGTACCGGTAGATGTCCGCCACGGTCGCTTTGAACAGGGCATTGTCCGCCAACACGAAATCGGCTGAAACCGCCCTGTCGCCCGAAACCGTCGCCGCTTCCAGTCGGAACGTACCCTTCCGCTCCAGGGCGCTGAAATCGACCCTGAAATATTTAAGGCCGTCACCCCATTCCGTGAATTCACGGGTTTTTGTGAACGGCGCCTCCAGCGCCACGGAGCCATCCCGGGCGGTCACTGCGACGCTGGCCAGCTCCGCGCCATCGCCGAGCACGACGACGGCTCGCTTGGGCCCGCACCTCTCCAGCCCGACCTGGTTTACGTGGATCTGCATCGTGTCCTTCATAACCGCTGCGGCCGGGTGGTGCGCCGGCATTCCGCAAACACGGGCCGACGCTGACCGGAAACGGTCATTCCTCGTCGTGGCCCGAAAAGTAGAACGCCATCGCCACCAGCGGCGCGTTGTACAGGATGCAGTTCTCGTTGGACGCCCAGCTGTCGATGTGGTCGACATAACACAGGGCCGGGGGTGTCGAATCATCGAAGAATTCGGGCAGCGTCTGATCTGCGCCGAGGTTCGGGTTGGGGCCCCCTGCCAGCAGTCCCGGGTGAATGGTTTCGATGCCGTCGTTGGCGAATACCGCGTGGTGAATGGCTCTCGGGTAACGGGAGCCAATGCCGGATACGAAGCTCCTGTTCAGCGCGTTTCGGCCCAGTACGTAATGCAACTGGTGAAGCGCGCCGTCGATGAACTCAGTCCGCTCCGGGGCCATCTGCGAGGCAAAAACCAGCATCTGGCCGAGGGCGAGGGCGCCGCCCGTGGAGCCCCAGTAGTAATCATCGAGCGCAACGCCGAATCCGTCGCGCTCGATGCGTTCCAGCAGGTTCTGACAATAGGCCAGAAATTGCTGCCGAATGCGTCTCTGCTGGGCCGGCTCGAGTCCCGGAACGGCCTGCAGGGCGGCCTGGACAAACGGAAAGGCCGCCGTGTTTTCCCAGCGCATTTGCCCGGAAAAGGATTCCGACTGAAAGAAATGTTCATTCAGGAACGGGTGGTTGGAACGCTCCAGGGCCTCGACAAAGCGCGCATCGGAACCCGTCAGGGCCAGCTCCACGGCCGCCCACAGCCTGTCGTCCCGGTCGTTGAGATCGGGGGAATCTGCGTAACCTCCGGTCGATGTGTCCGCCGGACGAATGAAACCGCCTTTCGGGTAGAGCTCGGGGTAGCGATCCAGGAAGCGCCACGCCAGCAAAGCCGCCTCGTGATAACGTCCCGCCCTGTCCTTCAGGTCCGGGACCGTGGCGAACACCCGGGCGGCAAGAGCCATGGCCGCGGCAAAATTCGCAGTGGCGACGGAGGAAACTTCGTAAACGAAGCGGTCTGCATGATCGTTGGCGGCGGTCGCCCATACGTACTTGTAGGTGTTCACCATGTAGTGGACCCCGCCGGCGAGTTTGTCATCGCCGTCTTCGACCTGCATCGTGAGCATCCAGTCCAGCGCGACCTGCATTTCATCCAAGAGGTCGGGGATGCCGTTGCCGCTCTCGGGAATGCCGACGGCGTCCGATGCGAAGGCCTTCGGAAACTGTTCATACATCATCAGCATATGAGCCAGGGAAACCGCTGCGGAATGCACGTACTTCCCGAAATCGCCGGCGTCGTGCCACCCGCCCGCGGCATCACGCCCTGCGTCCTCGCCGAGTAGTGGATGATAACGGGTGTCCTCCGCATGGCAGATCGGCCGGGCGAAGATACCCGCCCATCGACTGTCCAGCGGTACGCCACAGCGGGCGAGATAGTAAGATTTCAACGCTTTTGCGGCGACCTCCGCGTAGACGTCTTTGCCGATGTCGAAGTGTGCGGATTCACTGCCATCCGCCAACTGGATACGGTACGTTCCCGGTTCGTCGATTGCAGAAAAATCCCCCCAGAACACGTTCAACCCGGTGGCCGGGTCCAATGTGCGCCGCGGAACGGTTTTCCCTTCGAAAACGGCTTGACCGGTAGATGCGCGGATTACGTTGAACGTCAGTTCGCCTGCGTCGGTGACGAAAGCCTTTGGGTCCTGCAGGCGGTAGCCCGCCTGGTTGACAAAGACGTCGGCCAGGCAAGGTATCGCCGGAAACAGCAACAGAAACAGGAGCACAGTGCGATTCTTCACGTTCATCTCACAATCAATGGACAGACGGCATGGGCCATGAATTGCGTGGTTCCTGCAAGTATCGCCAATACGTGTTGTGCGAGTAAACCTTGCACCGGGGACAGCTTTTATTCCGTGACTTTTCGTACTCCTGGAAACGAACATGGACTTCTCGCGCTGGTACAGTAGCCTGATCGCGGATTGCGAGTTCGACGCATTCTTCCGTTACCTGAGACGGTTCCGGCACGTCGGCGCCTCAGAAGTCGATGCGCAGGAAACGCGCCTCGAGCTCAGGGTTGGCCAGCGTGTAACCGAACCGGCCCTCCGCATGCCGCCACCGCCGCGTCGCGCCGTTCGAGTTGCGCGGGCGTGCTGAAAGGCCAGTACAGCATGTAGCGGGAACGGTGCAGCCGGAAAAACGGGATCAGCTCGAGTCCGTCGAAGCGGGGCAGATCGGCGACGTCGGCGAAGCGGAACCGCAGGTTTGCTGCCGCGACGCGCTCGATGTGATCCGCGAAATCAGGGCTCTCCGACACGAAAACGGGGACTTCCTCCGCCGGGCAAATTGGTCCCGCCGCGATGTGCCCCATGCGGCTGTCGTCGGCAAAGTAATCCAGCGTTTCGCCGTCGATTGGCCGGGTTTTCGCCGCCAGCACGATGGGACCGAACAGGATGGCGTAATAGTCCGAGCCGTCCGGCAGCGCCTCGGCCCGGATGTCCATGGGCAGGGAAAGTTCCACCGTGTCGCCAGCCTGCCAGTGGCGTTCGATTTCGATATAGCTGCCCGGGGCCGCCTCGACCGAAATCGCCTGTCCGTTGATACGCAGTTCAGGCCGGGCCGCCGTTGCCCACGACGGGTAGCGCAGTTCGAGCCGGACGTCCGCATCGCGCTCGAAGACGATGCGGGTGCCGGAATTGTCCGGGAAGCGGTTTTCCTGGCGGACGACAAGGTCCTGTTCGGGCCAGTTGAGGCGCGACGGGATGAACAGGTTTACGTACAGCGAATCGCCCTCATACGCGTAGATGAACTCGCCATACCGGACATGATTCTCGATGCCCGAACCGACGCAGCACCACATAGCATCGTGTACCTGCGAATACACGCGATAATGCTGCGGGCGCATCGGCGTGAAGTAGACGAGCCCGCCGGTCGCCGGATCCTGTGACGACAGGATGTGGTTGTACAGCGCGCGCTCGTAGTAGTCGACGAAGCGCTGCGCAGGATCGCGTGCATACAACAGCCGCGTCAGGCGCAACATGTTATACGTGTTGCAGGTCTCGGGTCCCTGCACTTCCGCGATCATCGAAGAAAAATCATCCCGGGGATGAAAGTGCTCCCTGGTGCTGTTACCCCCGATGGCCACGCTGCGCTCGCTGACCACGGTATCCCAGAAGAACTCCGCGGCCGCGTGCCATGCGCTCTCCCGATCGAGTTGCGCGATGCGCTCGAATCCGACGACCTTGGGGATCTGGGTATTCGCGTGCATGCCGGTCAGCCGATCCTCGCCCCGGAGCAGCGGATCGAGTAACTGCCGGTGCGAGAATCGTTTCGCGAGGCGCAGGTAGCGGTGATCGTCCGTGATATCCGCGACGTCGGCCAGCACCTCGTTCATGCCGCCGTGCTCGGCGTTGAGCATTGCCTGCAGCTGCTCGTCGTGCAAACCTTCGACGAGCTTCGCGAGCCAGTCGGCCAGCTCCACTAGCATGTCGCGCGCGTCTTCCCGGCCGGCATAGATCCAGGCGTCCCTCAGGCCCGCAAAGATCTTGTGCAGGTTGTACCACGGCACCCAGCGGTCATTGAGCGCAAACGGCTCGGCACGAATATCGCCGCCAGCGACAGCGGCCCAGAGCGCATCACCATCCGGTACGCCGCCGAGATAGCCGTCACCGTGCGCCTGCTGAGCGCGCCGCAATTCGGCGAGCATGTAGTCGAGGCGGTCGCCGACAGGTTGGCGGCCCGTCGCCGCCCAGGCCAGGCTCAACGCACTCAGGTAGTGGCCGCCAACGTGGCCGCCGAGACCCGAGCGTTTGCAGATCGGCCTCGTCGAGATAGGGCGCGAGCAGCCGATCCACGTCCATGGACATCAGGTAGGCGATGTCGCGGTCCTGGGCTTCGCTGAAGGGGCTCTCGAGCAGCCTTACTTGCTGCAGCGGGAAGAATTCGACAGCGGATGCCTGCGTCCACAGCGCCAGCATGCACAGCACGGCGACGAATCGGAGCCTGGCGTCGGAGGAGGGGATCACGTTATTCGACAGGCCCCGGCTGGCGCGCCTCAGCTGTCCAGCCTCGTCTCGATCAGCTGCTGCAACCGGATGATGTCGGCGGCGAAATTGCGTATTCCCTCGGCGGTCTTTTCCGTTGCCATGGCATCCTCGTTCAGCAGATAGCGGAAACGCTTCTCGTCGAGTTCGAGGCGCTCGATGTCAGCCTCGGCGGCCGCCGCGACGCTGAGTTTCCTCTCGATGGTGGCTGTGTTCGCCTTCAGTTCCGCGAGCAGGTTGGGACTGATCGTCAGCAGGTCGCAGCCCGCCAGTTCGATGATCTCACCGGCGTTGCGAAAACTCGCGCCCATCACCTCGGTGTCGTAGCCGAACTTCTTGTAGTAGTTGTAGATGGTCGTTACCGACGCGACGCCCGGGTCCTCGTGCGGCGCAAAGTCGCGTCCGTGTTTGGCCTTGTACCAGTCGAGGATGCGGCCCACAAACGGCGAGATCAGCGTCGCGCCGGCTTCGGCGCAACGCACGGCCTGTGGCAGCGAGAACAGCAGCGTCATGTTGCAGTGGATGCCGTCGCGCTCGAGGACTTCTGCAGCCGCCATGCCTTCCCAGGTGGATGCGATCTTGATCAGGATGCGCTCCCGGCCGATTCCATGCTGCTCGTACTGGGCAATCAGGTCGCGCGCAATCAGGATGGTCTGGTCGGTGTCGAAGGAATACCGGGCATCGACCTCGGTCGACACGCGGCCCGGAACGACCTTGAGGATCTCGAGACCGAACAGGATCAGGACGTTGTCGATGATGCGCTCGATGAGAGCCTGACGCGGCATCTTCGCACTGCGGTTGTCAGCGATCGCTTTGTCGAGCAGCGCCTCGTACTCGGGCATTTGCACCGCTTTGAGAATCAGGCTCGGGTTGGTCGTGGCGTCCTGCGGTTCATACTCCTGCAACGCCTTGAAGTCGCCCGTGTCGGCGACGACGACCGTGTACTGTTTCAGCTGTTCGAGGGTATTCATGTGATTCCTTCAGTGCGAATGTGGAGCTGGCGCCCGCAATGCTTGCAATGGATGGCGTCCTTGTCGTGCCGCGTCAGGCCGCAGTCAGGACACTCGTAGCGCACGCGGCTCGGGCGGAAGATCGTCTGGATCAGCCGCAGAAACAGCGCAACACCGACGACCATGATCACGACGGCCAGCAGGCGCCCGGTACTGCCCACCAGGACGACGTCGCCGAAACCCGTGGTCGTCAGCGTCGTGATCGTGAAATACAGCGCATCGGTGTAGTTGTTGATGCCGTCGTTGACCGGGACCTGCAGCACGTAGACGGCCGCCGTGACGATAAAGATGAACACGATCAGGTTCATGGCGCTGAAAATGATTTCTTCGTTCTTGGCGAAAAAACTCGAATGGCGGCGCAAGTTGCTGACGATGACATACGAGCGCAACAGCCGCAGCGTGCGCACGAGCCGCAGGAAAGCGAAGCTGCCGACGAGAGCCGGAATGAACAGCGACGCGATGACGACGATATCGAGGATTGCCATCGGCTTGATGAGAAAAGCGCCGCGGTCATGATCCGCAATCAGCCGGCCGATGAAATCGAGGAGCAGTACGACGCCGATGGCCATATCCGTGGCGACCATCCAGTCGTGCGGCGGCATGAACGTCGTGATTACGAAGTAGGCGATAACGAGCAGGTCGAAAACGAGAAAAGCATAGCGCGCACGCAGCGCGCGTTTGGTCGAGCCGTAATAAATTTCCCGGCAGAAACTTGTCAGCTTTTTCACGATGTCGAGGACAGGGTCTGGAGCAGCCACATTTGCGAGGGCAGCCCGAGTATAGTCGATGGGTCAGTGCGCCGTAAGCGCAATCCCTATGGTCGATTCCCGAGCCGCGCTTTGCGGCGCAGGCCGGCGCGCTCGAAGCGGCGCTTCTCATCGTCCGTCCCCGGCACGACAGCGGGTACCGTGGCCGGTTTGCCCCGATCATCGAGCGCGACGAACGTGAGGTAAGCGGACACGACGTGCCGGCTGTCGCCGTTGTGGCTGTTCTCGGCTGCGACATGAACGCCGATTTCCATGGAGCTGCGCCATGCTCGATTGACCGATGCCTTGACGATCAGCGTTTCCCCAGAACGGGCGGGCGCCAGGAAGTTCAGGCTGTCGACGGCTGCCGTAACGCAGGTCTTGCCGCTGTGCCGCGCCGCGACGATCAGTGCCGTCCGGTCGCACAGTCCCATGACGAGTCCCCCGAAGACCGTATATTCCGAATTGAGGTCGTTGGGGAAGATCTTGTGGACGTTTTGTTCGACCTTCGATTCGGCCGGTGATTTTCCGCTGTGTGTCATTGCCTGGTCCTTTCGAGTCCATACGCTATCAGTTTCCGGGTCACCCGGTCGGTTACTCCTCGCGGTCGTTCGAGGTCCAGGCGTGCGAGCGCTTTGCGATCCCCGTCGGCACCGCCGTGCAGCAGCGCCTCGAAGACGGTTCGCCATTTCGACAGCGGTGTGGCAGTCCTCGATTCGAGCCAGCCGAAGGCGTCGATCAAGGCCTGTTCCGTTTGCGTGAACTCCGTCCCGAGCGGATACGGCGGAAAATGCTCCCTCAGATCCTCATGCCGGAAGACGCTGTTTACCGCCTGCGGTGTGTTGTCGCGCGCATCGGCATCCGGTATGAAATCCGCGCCCAGTTTCCCGGCACGACGTGCCGCCTCGATCAGTCCCTGCTGAAACTCCGAGTCGGCGATGTTGACCATGGCGCCGATGACCTCGCTGTCGGGCTTGCCGCGCGTGTCGGCAATGCCGTATTCGCTAACGAACACGTCGCGGTAGTGACGGGGCACGGTGGCGTGCGCATACGACCAGAGGATGTTCGACGTCGCGACGCCACGGTGATCCCTGCGGGCCCGGCACATGAGTACCGAGCGTGCGTCCTTAAGGACGCTCGCCATTGCAACGAAATCGAACTGGCCGCCAACGCCGCTGACGACCCGGCCGTCCTCCAGCGCGTCGGAAACGGCCGTGCCGAGCAACGTTGCCATCATTGTCTCGTTGGCGAACGTGGCCAGCCGCCGCTGGCGACGCTTGCGGTGCTCGTCGCCGAACAACGTATTGACCTTCGAGATGCGCGACATCTTGATGGTATCGCGGCGATCCTCGCTCAATGCATTCAGTCCTGCGTAGAGGTTGCCCGAGCCGATGAAGAAACCGGCATGGATCACGGCCTTGTCGTCCGCATCGGCCGGCCGCTTGACGATCCCGGCCTCGAACAGCGAGAACAGCGCATCGCCAAGCAGTTCGGTCGAACCAAACAGCCCGTCCTCGAAGCGCGAGCTTTCGACCGGCAACTGCGCGCGTCGCGGCGAACCGGTACCTCCCGGCACTGCCGCCAGCGCCCGGGCGAATACCTCGGGCTGCTCGTGCCGCAGGCGCAGGCAATGCGCGACAGCGTCGCTCAGCGACCCGATGCCCAGTTGCAGCGTGCCGCCGTCCCGGACCAGGCTGGCTACATGCATCCCGGTCGCGTAGTCGGCCGGTGATACGCGCCGGTTCGGCAGCGTAAACAGCGGGAAATCGTAAGCCTCGTCGTCGAGGATCAGCTCAAACCGGTCCTCGGCGAGCTCGGCCTCACCGGTCATGTACGGCAGGTTGCGATTGACCTGGCCGATCATCGCTATCGCCTTGCCCTGCCGCCGCTGCTCTTCGAGTGCCGGCAGCAGGTCGAGTGTGATCTCGGGGTTCGAGCTCAGGCTATAGCGCTGCGGGCTTGCTGGCCGAACGGCGACGAGTTGCGCAATGACATTGACGCCGAGGCGCAGCAACTCACCGGTCACCTGGCTGTAATTGATGCTCGCGTAACTCTGCTGGACGAGTGGGTTGCCGAGAAATGCGCCTGGCCGAAGATAGAATTCGTGAACCCGGATATTGGCGGGGAGCGTCCGCTCGCGAAGCGCCACCGCGTACCGCGGTGTCGGCCAATCCCGGTACAATCGTGCGACGAGTGGCCCGGTGAAGCGCTGTTCGAGTGCGTCACCGCCGCGCGGCGGCTCCAGGGTGAGGCCGGTGAAGATCGTCAGCGCAATGGACGCGTCAGCTGCGGCACGTTCGAACAGGGCGTCGGCCACGTGCGTTGCTTTGCCGATGCCCACCGGCAGGCCGAGTACGATGTCCTTGCCGACCGTGTCGATGACGGCATCGGCCACGGCCTCGGCTGAGTTCAAAATGCGGCTCACTGGTCCTCCAGGGGTAATCGCCTGTGCAACGGGTATTCTGACCGACAGCATACGGCAGGCACACACAACCTGTAATATGCTTTGCCAGTGTGTCGACAACGGCCGACAGGCTTGTTGCGGCGGTAGCGTTATCGTCCAATGCCGGCCGATGGAGCGCAGGAGAACAAAAAGAGTGCGATTGATAACCACGTTGGTTGCGATCATGGTCGCTTTCGCCGCCGGTACTGCCAACGCGGAGCCGGTGCAGGTTGCGGTGGCCGAAGAGCAGTCGATCGTCAACCGGGTGCGCGTCAGCGGAACGATCACATCACCGCAGGCTTCGGTGTTGTCCCCGTCCGTCGGTGGTCTGATCTCGAAGATGAATGTCGATGCCGGGGACCGGGTCGAGGCAGGGGATGTCGTCGTGGAACTCGACCGGGAACTCGCCGCGCTCGAATTGCAGCGGCGCGAGGCCGAGATGGAGCAGATGGACGCTGCACTGGCGAATGCCAGGCGGTTGCTCGACGAAGCCGAACGGGTGCGCAGCTCGAGCGCAATCGCGGAGACCGAGATCAAGTCGCGTCAGGCGACGGTCCAGACGACGAGCGCCGCGCTCGCAGCGGCGCGCGCCGCAGTCCAGCAACAGCGCGCGGTGGTTGCCCGGCACGCCGTGAGGGCACCGTTCGACGGCGTCGTCAGCCGACGCCTCGGCCAGCTCGGCGAGTGGATCGATCCCGGCACCGGCGTCGTCGAACTCGTTGCGACGACGAGCCTGCGATTCGACTTCCGCGTGCCGCAGGAGTACTTCTCGAGCATTACGCCCGAGTCGAAGGTCGAACTGCTGTCCGACGCCGCGCCCGGCTTCAGGGCACAGGGTCACATCGTGGCAATCGTGCCCGTGGGCGACCCGAACGCCCGCACCTTTCTGCTGCGGGTCGAAGCCCGCGATTCCGACACGCAGTCAATTACGCCCGGCATGTCGGCGCAGGGCATCGTTTACGTCGACGCGGGCCGCAGCGGCGTGGTCGTGCCACGCGATGCCATGCTGCGCTATCCCGACGGGCGGCAGGTCGTGTGGGTTGTCGAATCCGG
>JARRMH010000169.1:0-7977 GCA_037386205.1 Woeseiaceae bacterium
CCGATGGCCCAACGCAGGCCGACGGGGAGGACCATCACTGACTTACCTTGCGCTGCGTCGGTTGTCGTTGCGCCGCTTCGCCTTCGACGCGGTCTGTTGCGGTGCGTTGTCCTTGCCGGACGACCGGCCGGATTCGCGGTGGGGCACCTGGCGCGCCTGTCGCTGGGGCTGCGGTCGCTCGACCGGCGGCGCGGCGCTTCGCCGGGGCTCTGCGTGAGTCGCACTGGGGGGGCGGACCTGTCGCGCCTCACGTTGCGGGTGCGAGACGGCAGGACGTTGCTGAGCGCGCTCGTTGCGCACGCGGGTCACGGGCTGACTGTGCTGAGAGCGGTTCTGCCTGGCGACGGGATCGCGGCGCAGGTTACGGTCCTGCCCGGCGGCGGGCTGCGACCGTTCTCGCGTCACCAGGGCCGGCGGATTGTTCCGCACACGCCGATCGCGGCTTTCACGAAGCTGGCGCGCGACACTTTCCTGTGTCGGGCGTGATACCCGCTCACGTTGGTGCGCATTCTGATCGCGGCTCTCGCGAAGCTGGCGCGCAATGCCTTCCTGCGTCGGCCGTGTTACCCGGTCACGTTGGTGCGTATTCCGGTCGCGGTTTTCACGCAGCTGGCGCGCGACACTCTCCCTGTCGGGCCGGGCATGACTGCGCTCGGCAACATCCGGCCGCCTGCTGCTGCGGTCACGGAACCTGACCGGTTCCCGGGACTCGATCGCGGGTGCACGCCGCGCCGTGGTATCACGATGGTAGTGGTCCCGGTTCATGACCCGCGGCTGGGTCGGACGCGCCGGTCGCCTGCGGTCGTGCCGCGGATGCCAGCGGTCACCGGAATAATAATGATTGACCGTGACGTGGCGATTGCGCACGTAAGTCGTGTTGTAGACGTTGATGCTCGGCCGGCGATCCCACCAGCGATCCCAGTAGGAACGACCATAATAGGGGTGGCCGTAGTAGCTGTGGTGGTACACATGGAGGCTATCGGAAACCCAGCCGATCGTGAACGCCGTCGTTACGCCCCAGAAGAACCCCCTGTCGAAATGCCAGGACGACGGGTACGGGTAGTAATAGACCGGGTAGGCGCGCGGGTAGTAGTAGTAGACCGGGCGTGGCTGATACACGACGACGCGTTCGGGCTCGTAGTAGGGCACATAGATGACGTCATCGGAAACCGGCGAAATCTCGATCGCGCCGTTGCTGCGACTGACGGTCTGGTAATCATCGCTTTTCAGGTTGCCCGCCGCGTACGCTCGGTCGCGGAACGACTCGATTGCCAGGACGACGTCGGCCTGCTGGGCGACAACGGCTTCACCGAGTCGCCACGTCCAGTCGAGATCCTCATTGAGCAGGGCCAGGACTTCGGGGTAGTTGAGCAGGGCCACGACCGAGTCGTCCCAGTCGGGGTTCGGCTCGAGCGAAGGGTCGTCCTCGAGGTCCTCGAGGAAGCGTTGCGCGTCGATGATCTGCATCGGATAGGCCGATGCCGGCAGCACGATGGCCAGCAGGTCATCAGGATAAAGCGCGACCGGCCCGACGAGTTCCTCGAGTTCAGCGGCCTGCAGCAACGGAATGTCCTCGCCGCCGGTTTCGCGAACCACGTCCATTGCATCCGGAGCGGCCATGTACGCGCTGACGGCATTGCCGTCTTCGTCGACCGGTGTCTGCGCAGCGGTGACGAACGGCAGCGCCAGCAGCGCGACTGCCAGCAATCCGTGGCGATTATTGGCTTGCGTGTTCATATCTGCCTCCTTGACCGCATTGGTGCGAACCTCCAGATCGTGAGGCCTATAGTACGGCGGCGAAGCTGAACCGATACTTAACCACAGGCCGGGCAGGGGTTGAATTCGGCGCCGTTTCGAGCGAGCCTTGCCGCAACAACCATGTTCGCCCTGCGGACCACAACAAGAAAAGACCGTGAATTCCCGCGCAGCACTGCTCGCCGAGCTTGAAGAAAAAAGGCTAGAAAACAATACGTTAAGGGAGAAATCTAAGGTTAAACTTAACCTCGGGCCGGGTGCGTCCGAGGGCTATGACCCCTACGACAACCCGGGCCGCGCCGCTCGCCGAAGTCGCCGGTCCTAGTCGCCCTTGCCGCCGTGCCAGGCAAGAAACTGCCACCCGTCGCCGTTGCGGATCAGCACGTCCGTGTAGCGGCCCTCGGACATTTCGATCCCGTCGTCCTTGCCTTCGAAAGCAAGGGAGTAAAGGTAATGGGCGACGGCGACGTCGTCATTTACGGTGATTGACAACGGGTAGAGTTCATAACGCAGGACCTTGCCCATCTCTTCGCTCAGTCGCATCCACCTGACCGTGGAATTCTTGCTGCGCGGTGCCGGTGAATTCTCGCTCCATCCCATGAAGTTGTCCGCCAGCATCTCAGCGACGGCGTCATGGTCGCCTTTGCGGATTGCCTCCCACGCGCGCTCGATCGTGAGCAGGACATCGGCTTCGTCGTCGACGATGTCCTGGGCCAATGCTGTCGTGCCCGGCAACATGACGAGCAATGCCAGTACGAAAATTGCGAATGGTTTCATTACGCGTTCCCCGTGGTAACCCCAGTCGCGGGCAAGTTTAGCAGTCTGCAGGGCCGCGACAAACAGATATAATTTCGCCATAAGTCCGCCGCGGAGAAAGGCAATGCGTGCAATGGTGCTTTCCCGGGTCGTGGACCTGGAAGAAGACGCCGCTCCACTGGATCAGGTCGAGTGGCCGGACCCGGAACCGGCCGAGGCGGAAGTGCTGGTCCGGGTTTCCGTTTGCGGCGTCTGCCACACCGAACTCGACGAAATCGAGGGCCGCACGCCGCCGCCGCACCTGCCCGTCGTCCCGGGTCACGAGATCGTTGGAGTAGTGGATCGAGTCGGCGAGGGCTGCCGACGTTACTCGGGGGGCGAGCGGGTCGGTATCGGTTGGATCCATTCATCCTCGGGTGCCATTGATGAGAACCTCAGTGAGCAGTTTCGCGCGACCGGGCGCGATGTCGACGGCGGTTATGCCGAGTATGTCGTCGTTCCGGAGCGCTATGCCTACCCGATACCCGATGTGTTCAGCGATGCAGAGGCCGCGCCGCTGCTGTGTGCGGGCGGCGTCGGCTATCGCGCGCTGATGCTGGCAGGGGTCGGCGACGGGGATATCCTCGGCCTGACCGGCTTCGGTGGATCCGGGCACCTCGTGTTGCAGCTCGCGCGACACCTGTATCCCGATGGCCAGGTCTATGTGTTTGCGCGGAGCGCGCAGGAGCGTGAGTTCGCCCTCGAACTCGGCGCCGACTGGGCGGGGGATACGACCGACCCGCCGCCTGTGCCGCCGCACGCGATCATCGACACGACGCCGGCCTGGAAGCCGGTATTGGCGGCGCTCGAATGCCTGCGCCCGGGCGGGCGCCTGGTCATCAATGCAATTCGCAAGGAGCCGCGCGATCGCGGCCTCCTGGCGTCGCTTCGCTACGAGGATCACCTGTGGATGGAAAAAGAGATCAAGTCGGTGGCGAACGTGACGCGCCGGGATCTCGAGGAGTTCCTGCCGATTGCGGCCGCGATACCGCTGCGCGTCGAAATCCGGGAATATGCACTCGAGGACGCCAACACGGCCCTCGCGGAGCTGCGGTCCGGGCACGTGCGCGGCGCCAAGGTCTTGCGGGTAATTGCCGATGCCTGAATCTTTTTGCGCCGTTCGTGCATCTAACTAGGAATTCAATACAAATCCCGGGGATAGTTATGCGTAAAGCCATTACTTGCGGCCTGCTGGCCGTATTTCTCGTCACGGCAACCGCCGGGGCTGCGGACACGGACTGGGTAGAAAAGAGTAACGAGCATGCCCAGGTCGTGCTTGACGTCCTGGCGAAATTCAGCCCGGAAGGCGCCGCGAGCCTTGGCGTCGATGGGCTCGATGAGGAGATCAGCGATCTCGGCGAGGGGATCTACGAGCGCGAACTGCAGGCATCCCGCGATCTGCTGGAGGAGCTTCGCCGGCGCGATGCGCGGGAGACGCACCCCAAGGTGAAGCAGGACCTCGGCATCCTGATCCAGACAATCGAGGACATTATTCGCACGAGTGAACTCGAACGGGAGAACATGCTGCCGTATTTCAACATGAGCCAGACCGTCTTCTACGGCGTGCGTGGGCTCATCGATCCGCAGGTCGATCGCGAGCGCTATCCGGCTGCGATTACGCGCATGGAAAAATACGCGGGACTCGTCGATGGCTACGAACCGATTACCGAACAGGCCCGGGCGCGCACGATGGAACGTTTCGACGTGGAGGGACTCATCGGCCCGTACCGGGGGGAAGTGGAACAGGACCTCGAGCGCGCCGAGACCTTCGTGACCGGCATCGAGGACCTGCTCGACGGCACCGACCTGCAGGGCTGGGAGGAAACGTACGCGACGCTGGCGACCCAGCTCCGTGACTATAACGACTGGGTGAGGGCTGAGATCCTGCCGCGGGCGCGCGCCGACTTCCGGTTGCCCGCGGTGATGTACGAAGACTCGTTGCGTAACTGGGGCGTGCAGGCCTCGCCCGAGGAGCTGATCGAGCAGGCGACGAAGGGCTACATGGACATCCGCAACGAGATGGAGGCACTGGCGCCGCTGATCGCTGCCGAAAAAGGCTGGGATACCCGCGACTATCGCGAGGTCATCGCCAGGCTCAAGGAAGAAGGGCCGCTCGCAGGCGACAAGATCCTCGATCACTATCACGCGGTGCTGCGCGATATCGAAGAAATCATCGAGCGAGAAAAGCTCGTCACTCTGCCGGATCGCGAAGCCGGAATTCGCATTGCGACGGCGGCCGAGACGGCCGCTCAACCCGCACCGCATCTCCAGACCCCGCGTTTGATCGGGAATACGGGGGAATACCCGACCTTCATTATTCCGCAGCTCCCGCAGAACGAGGACGGGAGTTGGGTGCAGACCGACGATACCTACGTGGCCGGGTCCTGGACGCTGACGGCCCACGAAGCGCGCCCCGGACACGAGATGCAGTTTTCGAGCATCATCGAGTCGGGCGTCTCGATCACGCGCGCCCTGTTCGCCTTCAACAGTGCCAATGTGGAGGGCTGGGGCCTGTATGCCGAGGCAATTGTGCGTCCGTTCCTGCCGCTGGAGGCGCAGATGATCAGCCTCCAGTATCGGCTGATGCGCGCTGCACGCATGTTCCTCGACCCGATGCTGAACCTCGGGAGGATCACGCCCGAGGAGGCCAAAGCGCTGCTGTTGAATGTCGTGGCGGTGGGCGAGAGCTGGGCCCAGAACGAGGTCGAACGCTATACCTACCGCATACCGGGGCAGGCGACGGCCTATTATTACGGGTACAGCAAGATGCAGGCGTTGCGCGCTCAGACCGAAGTCAGATTACGCGATAACTTCGACCAGCAGGCGTTTCACGACTTCGTTCTCGACCAGGGCTTGCTGCCGCCGGAGATCCTGAAGGATGCCGTCATGAACGAGTTTGTGCCGAGCCAGATGAACTGAGACGGTATACTGCGAACTCCCGCCAGCCAGGGAGTTGCCAGGAGGCTGCTGCCGCCGCCGAAGAGGCTCTTGACGCTCTGTTCGGCGATGATTGACCGGCGGCGGTTCCTTGCGGCCGCGGGCGCCGGACTGGCCTTTCCGGCAGCGGGCTGCAGTGATGTTGAAAAGCGCCCGGTCGGTAACGTGCCTGACAGCGGGTTCGGCGCACATGCCACGGCAGAGGACGTAACGCAGGGCATCGACCTCGATGGCAAGCTCGCGATCGTGACCGGGTGCACCTCCGGGATCGGGTTCGAAACCATGCGCGTGCTGGCATTGCGCGGCGCCTACGTGGTCGGCACGAGCCGGTCGCTGACACGCGCGGAAGACGCCTGCCGGGACGTCATCGGCATCACCTTCCCGGCGCAGCTCGATCTCGGTGATTTTGATTCGGTTGCGCGGTTTGCCGACGTGGTCCTGCAAATGCGCTCGCCGATCGATATGCTGATCTGCAACGCCGGTTACCGTGGTGGCGGGAACCAGCGACAACTTGTCAATGGCGTCGAGAAGCACTTCGCGATCAACCATCTCGGGCATTTCATTCTCGTCAACCGGTTGCTGGCCAGAATGTCCATCGCGGACCAGGGACGTGTCGTCGTGGTCGCCAGCCGCACTGCGTATCGCGATGCGCCGGCGCAGGGGATCCTCTTTGAAGACCTCGCCATGGCCGGCGAGTACAGCGACGCCATGGCCTACGGTCACTCCAAGCTCGCCAACGTCCTGTTCTCGCTCAAGCTGGCAGATCTGTTGCGAGGCATGCGGATCACCAGCAATGCACTGCACCCGGGCGTGATTGCCACGGGTCTGTCCCGCAACCTGAGCGCGCTGTCGCGACTTGCCTGGGATGCGTACGTCAAGCTGGCCGGCAAGACAGTCGCCGAGGGTGCCGCAACGACCTGTTATGTCGCGACCAGTAAGAATCTGGCTAACATCAGTGGGTGTTATTTCGAGGACTGCAACGCAGTGACGATTCACGGGCAGGGGCACATGCAGGATAAGGCGATGGCTGAACGCCTGCTGGAGGCGTCCATCGGGCTGACGGAGGACTGGCTGGTCGAATTCAGGCAACCGCAGCCCGAGGATTTCGAGTGGCCAGGCAGGGAGCCGGATTGATGGCGACGGCCCTCGAGAACGCCCTCGTCGTGCTGTCCGGTGGCCAGGATTCGACCACCTGCCTGTACTGGGCCATCGATCGCTTCGGCACAGGCAACGTCGAAACCGTGACGTTCGACTACGGGCAACGGCATCGGATCGAACTCGAGTGTGCAGGCCGCGTCGCGGCGTTCGCCAGAGTACCGAACCAAGTCTTGCCGATTGACACGTTTGCAGAACTCGGCGGCGATGCACTGACTGACGAGACCGTGGCCGTGCGACCGGGCGTCGATGCGGCGACGGGACTGCCGAACACCTTCGTGCCGGGCCGCAACCTGATTTTCCTGACATTCGCGGCGGCCTATGCGTACCGGCGAGGTATCGGCCACCTGGTAACGGGCGTTGCGCAAACCGATTACAGCGGTTATCCCGACTGCCGGGAGGCCACGATCGAGTCGCTGCAGCAGACGCTGTGCCTGGGCATGGATTTCGACATCGCGATCCACACGCCGCTGATGCACCGCTCCAAGAAGGAGACGGTCGAACTGGCACGCGACCTCGGGGCATTACCGGCGATGGCACATACACACACTTGCTACAACGGGCAACGACCGCCGTGCGGGGTCTGCCCGGCCTGCAAGCTGCGGGCCCGGGGCTTCGCCGAGGCCGGTCTCGCGGATCCATTGCTGGATCCGGCGTGACCTATTCGGTCAGGGAAATTTATTACACCCTGCAGGGGGAGGGCGCGCAGACGGGCCGCCCGGCAGTTTTTCTGCGCTTTGCGGGCTGCAACCTCTGGTCGGGACGCGAGGAACACCGGGCCGATGCCGTGTGCCGGTTTTGCGACACCGAATTCGTCGGCACCGACGGCCCGGGTGGCGGCAAGTTCGCAACGGCGACGGAGCTGGCCGCGGCGGTCAGCGCCTGCTGGCCGGATGCTACGGAAACCCGCCGCTATGTCGTCTGCACAGGGGGCGAGCCGCTGTTGCAGCTCGACAGGAACCTGATCGAAGCACTGCATGCCGGAGGCTTCGAGGTCGGCGTGGAAACCAACGGTACGCTGCGGGCACCCGAGGCGATCGACTGGTTATGCGTCAGCCCGAAGGCGTCGGCGCCCCTGGTGCAGCGAACGGGCCACGAGCTCAAGCTGGTTTATCCGCAATTGGAGGACGAGGCGTCACCGGAACGATTTGCCCATCTCGGCTTTGATCATTTTTTCCTGCAACCGCTGGACGGGCCGGATGTCGACGAGAACACGCGCAAGGCCGTGGCCTACTGCCTCGAGCATCCGCGCTGGCGCCTGAGCCTGCAGACTCACAAGATTCTGGGCATCGATTAGCCATGAGCCACCCAGTCGGCCGCGGTCTGCTCGCGCTG
>JARRMH010000170.1:0-5967 GCA_037386205.1 Woeseiaceae bacterium
CCCAGGACGGCCAGGAAGACGCAGCACCGACCGTCGTCGAAACCCTCAACCCAGTCGTCTTCGAAATCCTCGTCATTGCCCGGGCCGACGTGGTGCTTGCGGGCTTTCACCCGCTGCAGGGCCAGGTCTCGGTTACGGGCCCGACGGCGGAGGGACTCGATCTGATCGAAGGAAAAATCGTCAAAGTCATTGAATGACGGGCGCATGATCTCTGCTCCTCTATTGCAGCCTGAATGGGAAAGACACTCAAGAAAAGCTGACTTTCAAGTGCAGTATCCATTATCATAGTTTCATGTCAAGTATTTTTATATCAAAATAAAAGGAATGGAATCGCCAATGAAGGATGTTGTTGACGAGATGTTGGGCCAATGGTCGGATCAACGCCCCGAACTCGATACGGCGAGCCTGGGGGTGGTGGTCAGGGTGATGAACCTGTACCGGAGCTTCCAGCGCCAGGCTGACACGGCGCTCGCACCGCTGGGACTCGAGCTGTATGAATACGACGTGCTCTCGGCACTCCGGCGCCAGGGAGGACCGTTCGAACTGGCAGCGTCGGCGCTGGCCTACCAGACCGGGCTCAGCACCGGGGCGATGACCAATCGCGTGGACAAGCTCGAGGCGCGCGGACTGGTGCAGAGACGACACGACAAGGTCGATCGCCGCGCCGTTATGGTCTCGCTGACCGACAAGGGCAAACGCGCGATCGACGATGCCATCCAGCTGCGACTGACCGCAGCCGACGACGCGCTCGATGGACTGTCGGACAAAGAACGGTCCCGCCTCGCCGATTTGCTGCGCAAGGTCGCGTTGTCGGTGGCCTAGGCGGGCGCGGCCAGCGGACTGCGACCGGTTTCGTTGGTCGTCAGAATAATTGCGCTACTATAGGTCCGAAGCACATCCGAGTCGCGGTCGCGGCAGCGAGCTCGCGCAATAACAACAACTGAGAAGATGGAGGACACTGTGAGCGATCAACGCACCGGCAGCGGTCGACATTCCACCAATTCGATCCTGCGATCAATTTTCTACGGCCCGACGGTTTGTTTGGGCATCTTGCTGTCATTCGGCGTTGCAACCACCGCGAGCGCCCAGGAAACCGGGCATAGCGGCCACGAAACCGGGCACGCCTATCACAAGAATATGCTTGCCGGCTTCTTCGGGTTTGCGTTCGAGGGGTCACGCGATGAAGGCGTCGCGCTCGGCATCGAATACGAGCGGCGGCTGAATGCCACATGGGGTATCGGCGCCATCGCCGAACACACGTTCGGTGACTTCGACACGTGGGTGTATGCGGTACCGTTGGCGTACCACAACGGACCCTGGAAGTTCTATGGCGCACCGGGCATCGAGGACGGCGAGCACGGCAGCGAATCGATGTTCCGCCTCGGGGTCGAGTACGGCTTTCATCGTGGCAACTGGGAAATCTCCCCGCAACTGGACATCGATTTCGTCGACGGCGAGGAGATTCTCGTGATCGGTTTGACCTTCGGTCGGGGCTTGTAGCGTTTGCAGATCTTGAGCGTTTGCAGCGGAACGTCGCCCTGATCAATCCGCCGGCTCCGGTGCCTCCGCCGGAGGGGATGCCTGCCCGGAAGCATCCGGCGGCGGCCAACCCGAGCGCAGATGCAGGTCGCGCTGCGGGAAGGGTATCTCGATACCGTATTCGCGCAGCTTGGTCTCGAGCTCCCACAGGTACGTGGCGCGAGTGCGCGTCGGGCGCCTCGCGCCCTGGCGATTGACCCAGACGAGCAGCAGGAAGTTCAGGCTGTTGTCGCCGTATTCGACGAGCCAGACGTCGGGTTCGCGGCCCGGCATGTGCGTCAACGTGTAGGTGATGCCCTCACACGCTTCCATCGCCGCTTTCTTGACGAGTTCTTTGTCGGAGCCGTACGCGACCCCGAACGGAATACGCATGCGCAGGATATGTTCAGCGAGCGTCCAGTTGGTCAGGCGGTTGGTCACGAACTCCGAGTTCGGAACGACGATATCGATGTTGTCATTCGTGTTGATCAACGTACTGCGGACATTGATCGCCTTGACCGTGCCCGTCAAACCGTTGTCGAGTTCGATGTAGTCGCCGACGCGCAGCGTACGTTCGAACAGGATGATCAGGCCGGACACGAAGTTGTTAACGATTGACTGGAGGCCGAAACCGATACCGACCGAGAGTGCACCGGCGACGAGAGCGAGGCTCGTGAAGTCGAGACCGATCGACGACAAGGCGATCAGGAACGCGAGAATAATAATTGCGTAGTGCGTGAGGCGACTCACCGTGTACAGTGCCGCCTGCCGGCCGATGGACTCCTTCTGCCCGACCCTGCGGATAGCCATGCGGATGCCGCGCGAGAGGGCCCAGCCGATCAGCAGGATAATGAACGCCTGGACGATGTCGCCGAAGGTCACCGGCGTATCGCCGACCGAGAACAGGGTGCTGCCCGTAACCTCGTCGACCCGGTTCCAGGCAGATCGGGCCGCGTTGCCGGCATTGCTCAGCCACAGGCGCAAACCTCCGGAGTAATCGGCGATCGCGTTGTCCAGAGCCCGTGTCAGCAGACCCAGATCGGCGACGCCGCTCCGTAGCTCGGCAATATCAGCCAGCGTCTCCTGCGCCGTCCCGGTACGCTGATCGAGAATACGTCTCGACTCCCGGCTCAGGTCGTCCCGACCGATCGTCTGAACCTCGAGCAACTCATCTTCCGTATTACGTTCCCATGCGTCGATCTCTTCTTCCACAAAGCTCTGCAGCTCGGACCATTCCAGCGCGGCGTCCTCGACCACCGCGATGTCCACGTCGCGGTCCAGTTCGAGTTCCGTGGCGAACCGGCGTGCCTCCGCCAGGGCCAGCGTCACCCTGGCGATCGCGAGCTCGACCTCAGCGTCCAGCGCCCGTTGCTCCTGAAGCCGCTGCTCGTAACGTCCTTCCACCGAGTCGACTTCCAGTCCGCTGGCCGCCGTCTGGGCTTCGCGAGTCGCGTTTTCCCGCGCCGCAACGGCGTTCGCCGCTTCCGCAGTGGCCTCGCTGAGCGTATCGAGCTCGTCCTGGTTTGCGGTGGGCGCGAGACGTTCGAGAATCAGCTCGACCCTTTCCTCGAGTCGATCCGCGTAGCGGATTGCGTAGTCCGCACTTTTTTGCAGGATCGCGAGACGCCGCATGGCCACGGCCTGCGACGAGCGAACCCGCACGAGGCGCAAACCATCGAGCCAGCGTTCGTCTCCGGGCGCGGCATCGAGATAATCCTTGAAGGTGGCGTCGCGCCGGCGGGTAACACCGCTCAGGACGCGCTCTTCCCGTTCGACCTCCGCGAGTTCATCGTCCGCTTCCCGCCGTGCTTTCCTCGCTTGCGCCGCTGTTGCGAGGAGTTCGTCGATCGTATAGGCGGCGGCCGGTTCCGGGAACGGCACTTCGTCGAGGTCGGGCGGCTCGAGCAGGGACTGGTAGACGTCGAAGTTATCGCGTGTCGCCTCGAGAATATCTGTCGCGATTTGCTGGTTCTGCGGAGCGAGCTCGTCGATCTGCTCGTCCATTCGACTGAGAAACGCTTCAACGCGCGCGTTGACCGTTTCCTGCGGCCCCTCAAAATAGGCCCACCAGTCCTCGCGCAACGAGCCGAGTTCCGGCATTGTCGGTTCCGCGGTGTCCTCTTCTTCTTCGCCGTTGCCCGTGGCACCGAGCAGGTCCTGTGCAAGGCATGCGCCGCCGGCGAACGAACCCAGAAGAAGGATGAGGAGCCAAACGACCGGTCGCTTGTCGCGCGCAATAGACATGGTGCGACAGGTTACCGGAACCGCGGTCCGAACACGATGGCGTCGGACCGGATCAACCTGCCGAACCGGAAGCGGCACGAGCGCAGCGCATCACATGGTCGGCGACTGCATCGAGCGTCGATGCCGATACGTCGAAACTCGACATGGTGCAACTCACGGCCGCGTCCACCCGGCCATCGACACCATGGACCGGCGCGGCCACACAAACCAGGCCGCGGGTAATCTCCTCGCGGTCGATGGCAAAGCCATCGCTGGTGACCTTGTCGAGTTCGTCACGCAGGATTTTGCCGTCCGTGATCGTGCTGTCGGTATAACGCTCCAACTTGCGGCGCGTGACCCTGCCGATCGTGCCCGGCTCGCTGTGCGCCAACAGGACCTTGCCCATTGCCGTGCAGTGCAGCGGGAAGCTCTTGCCGATCTCCGAATGCAACCGGATCATCAGGTTTGCGGGTTCGATCTTGTCGATGTAGATGCCCCGCTCGCCGTCGCGAATACCGAGCGTCACGACATTTTTCGTGGCGTCATGCAACGCCTCGAGGTGCGGTCGCACGACCCGGCGCACGTCGTAATTGGCGGTGACCGAGGCGCCCAGGCTGGCAAGCATCAGTCCGCCCTGGTAGCTGCGCGTCGCCTCGTCGTAGGAGAGCACCGCCAGGTCGACCATCTCCCGCAGCAGGCGATGGACGCTGGCTTTGGGAATCCCCGTGGCGTGGACGATCTCGCTGAACGTCAGGCCCGATTTTTCCGCTGCAACGGCGCCGAGTATCCGGAACCCTTTACTGAGGGCGCTCAATGGTCTCTCCTGGCTGGCGGTTGACACGACCGAAAATTTGAGGCCCAATAGTCCCATAAATAAAACATTGTTTCAAATATGAATCTTCCTTTTGATGGGGCTGATTATGAACATCCTTGATTTGTTGACGAAATGCCCGGTCGTGCCGCTCGTGCAGGCAGACGATCCGGCGGTTGCAGTAAAGACCTCGCGGGCGCTTGCGGCCGGCGGCCTGCAGGTAGCGGAAGTCGTGTTTCGCACCGACCGGGCGCTCGAATGCCTGCAGGCCGTTGCCAACGAGGTTCCCGAAGTACTCGCCGGGGCCGGGACCGTGCTGACGGCCGCGCAGGCCAACGCCGCGCTCGATAACGGCGCGAAATTCATCGTCTCGCCCGGTCTCGACGACGGTGTCGTCGACGTGGCCAAGGAGCGGGGCGTTCCCGTCTACCCTGGCGTGATGACGCCGAGCGAGGTGCAGCATGCGTACAACCTCGGTCTCGATACGGTCAAGTATTTTCCGGCATCGATCGCGGGCGGCGTGCCCGGACTCAAGGCGCTCAGCAGCGTGTTCCGGTCGATGAAGTTCATGCCGACCGGCGGCGTCAGCGCAACGAACCTCGCCGAGTTTCTTGCCGTGCCGGCCGTGCTCGCCTGCGGCGGCAGCTGGCTGACGCCGGGCGATGCGATCAAGGCAGGCAATTACGATGCGGTCACGGCGCTGGCGGCCGAGGCAATCGAGATCGCGAACAAGGCACGGGGACAGAGCAATGGGTAAGTACGTTTCTTGCGGAGAGATCATGCTCAGGCTGAAATCGCCGGGGCACGAGCGCTTCTTCCAGTCGCCGTCGCTCGAGGCGACCTTCGGCGGCGGCGAATCGAACGTCGCAGTGGCGCTGGCCAACTACGGCCTCGATGCCGCCTTCGTCACCGCGCTGCCCGAGAACGACATCGCAGAGTCGTGCCTGCGCCTGCGCAGCTTCGGCGTCGATACAGGTCATATCCGTCGCTCCGGATCGCGCATGGGCATTTATTTCCTCGAGGCCGGCGCCAACCAGCGACCGAGCAAGGTTGTCTACGACAGGGCGTACTCGGCCATCGCCGAGTGTGGTCCCGGCGATTTCGACTGGGGCGAGGTGTTCGCTGGTGCCAGCTGGTTTCACATCACCGGCATCACGCCGGCCCTGTCGCAGTCCGCGGCCGACCTGTCGCTCGAGGCTTGCCAGGCGGCCAAGGCAGCGGGCGTCACCGTCTCCTGCGATTTCAACTACCGGGGCAAGCTGTGGAAGTACGGCAAGACGGCGCCCGAGGTCATGCAGGAACTGGTCAAGGACGTGGACGTCGGTATTGCCAATGAAGAAGACTGCCAGAAGTCACTCGATATCACCGTGGACGTCGACGTGCACACGGGCGAGCTGGACACGACCAAGTACGAA
>JARRMH010000171.1:0-5475 GCA_037386205.1 Woeseiaceae bacterium
ATAGCCGCGGCAGAACCCGTGCCCGTCGAGCTGCGCCGCGCCGACGAGGGCTGGCAGCTGCTGCGCGGCGGCGAGCCTTACCTGATCCGCGGAGCCGGCGGCGATGCCTCGATCGAGAGACTGGCCGCGGCGGGTGCCAATTCGGTGCGCACGTGGAATGTCGAGGGTGCCCGCGAAATTCTCGACGAGGCCCATGCCCACGGCATGACCGTGACGCTCGGCATCTGGCTCGAACACGAGCGCCACGGCTTCGACTACGGTGATCCGGAGCAGGTCGCCGCCCAGTTCGAACGTGCGCGGGCGGCGGTCCTCGAGTACCGCGATCATCCGGCCCTGCTGCTCTGGGGCATCGGCAACGAAATGGAAGGTTACGAATCCGGCGATGACCCGGCGATCTGGCGAGCGGTCAACGACATCGCCCGCATGGTCAAGGAACTCGACCCGAACCATCCGACCATGTCGGTCACGGCCGAAATCGGCGGCGGTCGCATCGAGAGCCTGCACAAGCGCAGCCCGGCGATCGATATTCACGGGATCAACGCCTACGGCGGCGCGGCATCGCTGGCGGAGCGGATGCGTGAGGGTGGCGCCACCAAGCCTTTCGTGATCACCGAGTTCGGGCCGGTCGGCCCGTGGGAGGCCGGAACATCGGAGTGGGGCGCGCCCTACGAGCAGACGAGCACGGAAAAGGCCGGTTTCTATCGACGAACGTACGAGCAGGCGGTTCTCGGCTCGCATGGCCAGGCTCTCGGCTCCTATGCCTTCCTGTGGGGCAACAAGATGGAAGGCACGGCCACCTGGTTCGGCATGTTGCTCGACGACGGCGCCCGGCTCGGCGTCGTGGACGTTATGACCGAGCTCTGGACCGGCGAGCCTCCGGCGAACCGCGCGCCAGAGGTCGAGCCCATTGCGATCGATGCAACACCGGCGCTCGATCCAGGCGCAGCGCTGGAAGCGAGCATTCGTGTCACCGACCGGGACGGCGACGAGCTTCGCGTCCGGTGGGCGTTGCGCGCCGAGTCGGGCGACTATGCCACGGGCGGGGACTTCCGCCAGGCGCTGCCCGACATCGAAGGCGCCGTGGTTGCATCCGACGATGGCGAGGCGACGATCCGCATGCCGGAGGAACCCGGCCCGTATCGCCTGTTCGCGTACGTTTACGACACCGCGGGCAATGCGGCGACAGCCAATATTCCTTTGCTCGTGAAAGGCGAATTGCGCACGCGACTGCCGTTCGCCGTTTACGAGGATGGCTTCGAGAACATGCCCTGGGTACCGACCGGGTGGATGGGCAATGCCGATGCAACGACGCTGGAAGGTGACTACAGCGGGGATGTCCGTGAGGGCGAGCATGCCATGCGCCTGCACTACACGGGCAGAAGCGGCGGCTGGGTCGGTGTTGCGTGGCAACACCCGCCGGAAAACTGGGGCGAGCAGGACGGGGGCTTCGACCTGACCGGTGCTGCGAAGCTCGAGATCTGGGCGCGCGGCGAACGCGGCGGCGAACAGGTCGCATTTGGCGTTGGCCTGCTCGACCGCAAGACGGATTTTCCGGACTCCGCCATAGTCAAGACCAGCACAATCAAGCTGACCGACGAGTGGCGCCGCTACGACCTGTCCCTCGAGGGCGAGGACCTGTCGAGCCTGAAAACCGGGTTTGTCGTGACGCTGGAGGTGAGGCGCTCGCCGGAGACGGTCTACTTCGACAGCATTCGCTTTACGAAGTAGCCGGTGGCGGCGCAGTCGATTCGCGAATCTTGAGCAGGCCCGGCACGATCTCGAGGCCCGGTTCATGGGCTGTGCCGCGCGCGCCTTCGATCAGGGAGCGGGCCGCGGTCTCCGCCATCGCGTCCAGCGGCTGCCGAATCGTCGTCAATGCCGGATTGAGCTGTCGTGCCAGCGAAATGTCGTCGCAGCCTGCAATCGACAGATCCTGAGGAACGCGAATGCCGAGCCGCATCGCGACCCTGAGAACACCGGCGGCCATATCGTCATTGGCACAGAAAATGGCCGTAGGGCGCGGTTCTCGTTGCAGCAGTTCGGCAGCGCCGATCTCACCGGAACCGATCGAGTTGTCTCCCTGCGCCACCATGTCCTCGCTAAACGCCAGTCCCGATGCCTCGAGGCCATCCTTGTAGCCCTTGTATCGATTGTTGACCGCTTTGTGCAGCGTGTTGCCCTTGATAAACGCAATGCGCCGGTGCCCCAGCGACGCGAGATAGCGAGTCATCTCAGCACTGAACACGCGATCGTCAGTGGCAACGGAAAACTCGCTGCCATTGCCGCCGCCATGCGACAGGCGAACAAAGGGCGCGCCGGTTTCCCTTACCGCACGAACGATCTTGGCCATGTTGGACAGGGGCGCGGCCAGAATAATACCGGCAGGACGAACCTGGCCAATGAGTTCCTGCAGTTCCCTGCCGACATACCGGTTGCGGTAGTTGCAGGGATGAATGACCAGTTCGTAGCCCGCACTGCGGCAGGCGCGCAGCGCGCCCTGCTGCATCTCGATGATGTATGCCGAGCTGGGGACTTCGTAGGCGCTCGGGTCGTCATAGACAAGCACGATCAGGTGCGCTCGACGACTGGCGAGGTTCTGTGCTGACGGGTTGGGGCGGTACTTGAGCTGGGCGATCGCCTCTTCGACTTTGACGCGTGTCGATTCACGCACGTTGGGTTCGCGGTTGACGACACGCGATACTGTCTTGATCGACACCCCGGCCAGTGTGGCAACATCGTCAATCGTCGGCCTGGCCATTGATCTTGATCCTCCCAACCCCGCGAGTACCCTATTATCCGGCCGGTGAGCTTGTCAATCGAGACACGGATCGCCCCGTCCTGCTAGTCGCCAAACAACGCGTCCGCCGGGATGCGTGCCGTAACCTTGCTGATTCGGCCGGTGCGTTCGAACACCTCGGCAGCGAGATCTGCGGGCAGCCTGGCGTTGATAATGTTGGATGTCGTGCCATCGTCGAACTCGATATCGAGACTGGTTGCCTCACCGTCCTCCAGCACATAGACGAACGGCACCTGGCACCAGGTAAATGCGAGGCTGGCGGCGGGCAAGTCGATCGTCTTCCAGTTCCTGCCGACGTCGAGGTAGGAAAAACTGCGGGCGGTGGTTGCGAACTCACGCCGCCGTAATAGCGCCGGATCTATCGCAACCTCGCCGTCGCGTACCCGCGCGCCCAGTTCGATGAAGCGCGTCAGGATTTCCTCCTTGACCTGCCCCGTCATGCCCGGCTGTCGTGCCCCCGCGTGTTTCGGCGTGTGCGAGTAGGGATCGACAGGGAAAGCGCCGTACTCGAGTGGCGTCTTGTTGAAACCGAGGCCTTTTCGAACCCGGTAGTAGAGTTCAGCGAGACGATGGGCCGTCCTTTCGTCTGCGTCGCCGTCGTGTGCCGCAATGAAGTTCTCCGCCACGGCAAGTAGCAGCTTCGACACCATGTGCCAGTAGATAGAACCGAGGCCCTCGTATCCGAACATGGTCCCGGAGCGGCCCGTGAACGCCTTGTGATTGAACACGGCTTCGTAGAGTTTGCCGATGTCGTGTCGCGCCGCGGCCACCCGGTCGCCGAGGTCGGCGTTTATCTCGGCCAGTGCCCTGCCAAGGTCAGCGGCATTCCGAAAGTCCGCGTTGAAGCGGATGTCTCCGTCGGCATCGCGCACGACGATGCGGCGATCGCCACTGTCCAGCATGTCACGCAGCAATGGGATCGCCATCGCGCGATCCTCCGGTACGCGGTTGCGCTCCAGAAAGCCGGGCAGTTCGCGGTCGGGATACAACATGAAGCTGTCCTGGTCCGCGCGGTAGATCGCGCTGTCGTAGAGCGCCTCGAGAACTTCGACAGCCTCGGCAGGCGGCATCGCACCGGAACTCAACGCGGCGACCTGGCCTTCGAGCATCGGGTAGAGGTGCTCGACGCCAAGCTCGTCGCCATTGAAGTCCGCGATGTTGTAGGTGTGGTACAGCTGGTCGGGCCGCTTGTTGGCTGCGATGCTGTGGTCGACCGCGACCAGCGCATCTGCGAGCAGGTTGCGGATTTCCGCGACGCTCAGGGCGACCGGTGCGTCCAGATCGCCACGTGAATACAACGCTTCGCGGTAAGCGGAGGCGGCGCGTCCAAGGGCCCTCAGCGAGCGGCGGCGAGCGGCATCGTTGATCGCGTTTGTTTCGATCTTCGGCCGCAGGTCGCTGAGTGCCCTGGCCGTGCCGCGAAGCCACTCGACAACGCTGGCAG
Source organism: Woeseiaceae bacterium (assembly GCA_037386205.1). Taxonomy (GTDB): domain Bacteria; phylum Pseudomonadota; class Gammaproteobacteria; order Steroidobacterales; family Woeseiaceae; genus UBA1847. Next base: position 4,242 of record JARRMH010000171.1, read on the forward strand.
ACACATCGAAGTCGTCCTCGTCGGCGGCGAGCAGGTCCTGCAGGAAGCAGAGAAAGCGGCGCATGTAGCACAGCGTGACCATTGAGAGGCCCTGACCGACCAGCGCGTTGTTCGCGTCATTCCATTCGGGTCGCTGCGTATTGAGCCAGATACCGCCATCGACGACGAGGTTGCCGAGTTTTGCCAGGAGCGGGACAAGCAGCTTTTCGAGCAGGTTGACCTGGCGCACGTCACCGTTTGCATCGAGCAACAGTTTGCCATCGGCACCCAGCGCCGCCACGCGCTGCTCGATGGTGTAGGCGAGGTCTTCGTCGAATACGACCGTGCTCTTCGGATTCTCCATGAGCAGTTCGAATGGCTTGATCTCGTACGGCACGTTGGCATAACAGAACCACGGGCGGCGCAGCAGGTCATGCAACGTAGAGGGATGGAAACTGCGGGACAGCTCCAGCAGCTTCAGCAGGTAGATGATCTGGTGGTCGCCCCAGTATCCGATGTAGCTCCACGGATCGTCCGGTTCCTCGACTTCCCAGTCGATGCCCTGCTTGGTGATTCGATAGGGATTGTAGCCATCCGCTGTCGAGGCGTTGACGAACTTGGCGATCATGCTCTCGACGAACGAGGGATAGCTCAGCGCCAGCGCTTCCCAGTTCTGGAAAATATCCCGCCAGTTGCCCTGGTACGTCAGCAGGTCCTTCCCGTCCTCGTCTTTCAGGACGATCGCAAACTGGTTCCATGGCCGGCTCGGGTCGCCGTGCCGGCGGCCGAACGTGATCGGCAGGTATTCGAGGGCGAGACGCTGCAGCTGGACATCGCCCGACGCGCCTGTTGTTTGCAGGAGTTCGCCGTGGCGTAACCGCTCGGGCAGGTTTGCCAGCAGCTCGCGGTTGCGTTCGGCGACTCGCGTGTTGAACTGCGCGATCGTCTGGCCGAAATCGTGCGATGAGACATTATAAGCGTCGTCGAAAATGCCACCTCGCAGCACGTTGAACAGCACGTTGGCGTAGTGGTGAACCGAGACGTTTTCCTCGGCAGTCGACTGGAAGCCGTCGGCGGCGGCCATGATGCGAGCGAGCTTGTCACTGCCGGCAGAGACCGACGTATCGTTAGCCTTCGCGAGCCGCTCCGGGTCGCGCAGCCGCCGGCGCAGAGCGACTACGTCGGCCTGGTCGCGCTCTGCATCCAGCACGAAACGCCACGCATGCGCCTCGCCAGACGCTATCGCAAGGCGCTG
>JARRMH010000172.1:0-5855 GCA_037386205.1 Woeseiaceae bacterium
GGCTTCGGCCTGCGTCAGGCGCTCCTTGACGGCGCGCTCCACGCGGACGAGACCTACCCGGAACGCGTTTTCGGCCATCTCGCCGACCGAACGCACGCGCCGGTTGCCAAGATGATCGATATCGTCGACCGTGCCGTAGCCGTTGCGGATATTGATCAGCGTCGACAGCACATCGAGGATATCGTCCTTGTCGAGTACGCCTTCGCCCTCCGAGTTGTCGCGCCCGACACGGCGATTGAACTTCATGCGGCCGACGCCGGACAGGTCGTAGCGCTCGGGATTGAAAAACAGGTTCTGGAACAGGTTCTCGGCCGCTTCCTTGGTCGGCGGCTCACCCGGGCGCATCATGCGGTAGATTTCGACGAGCGCCTCGAGGCGGGTCGTCGACGGATCGATGTTGAGCGTGTTCGAAATGAACGGACCGCGATCCAGGTCGTTCACGTACAGCGTGCGAATGTGCTCGACGCCGGCCTCGATGAGCTGGTCGACCAGTTCCTCGGTGAGCTCCGCGTTGGCTGCAGCCAGAAGCTCGCCCGTCTCGGTATCCACCACATCATGCGCGAGAATCTTACCGTTCAGGTATTCCTTGGGCACGACCAGCTTGTCGACCGAAGACTTGGACATGTCGCGGACGTGCTTGGCCGTGATGCGCTTGCCTTCCTCGACGAATACCTTGCGGCCGAGCTTGATTTCAAACGTCGCCGTCTCACCGCGCAGGCGCTCCGGCACGAGGCCCATCTTGATCTCTTTGTCCGACAGGTAGAAGTCATTATTCTTGAAGAACATGTCGAGCATTTCTTCGTTGTCCATGCCGAGGGCACGCAGAATGATCGTCACCGGCAGCTTGCGGCGGCGGTCGATGCGAGCGAACACGCAGTCCTTCGGATCGAATTCCATGTCGAGCCAGGAGCCCCGGTACGGAATCACCCGCGCCGAGAACAGCAGCTTGCCCGAGCTGTGCGTCTTGCCCTTGTCGTGATCGAAGAACACGCCCGGCGAACGGTGCAGCTGGGACACGATGACGCGCTCGGTGCCGTTGATGACAAACGTACCGTGGTCGGTCATCAGCGGCATTTCACCGAGGTAGACTTCCTGCTCGCGAATATCCTTAACGGGCTTCGGCGTACCGGAGGCATCCTTGTCATAGATGACAAGGCGCACCAGGACGCGAATCGGCGCCGCGTATGTCAGGCCGCGCATCTGGCATTCCTTGACATCGAACACGGGCTCGCCGAGGCGGTAACTCACATACTCGAGCGCCGCGTTGCCGGAGTAGCTCACGATCGGGAACACGGACTTGAATGCCGCATGCAGACCGATTTCGTTACGCTCTTCGACCGTCTTATCCGTCTGCAGGAACTTGTTGTACGAGTCCACCTGGATCGACAACAGGTACGGCACGTCCAGCGTCGTGGGACGCTTGCCGAAGTTCTTGCGGATTCGCTTTTTCTCAGTGAATGAGTACGCCATTCGAGAAATCCTCGCTAGCCTTGTTCAGGGCTCTATAAATTACAGACGCGAGCATGCAGCCAGCCGCATCTGCGACTGGCTGCATGCCCGACTTTTGTCGGTCAGCCCCTGCATAGTCGCGGCGAAAGCCGCTACTGCGGGGGCACCGTTCAGCCATTGCAGCAAATTGCTCACAGCAGGAGCGGCTTCAGCCGCGATCCCCTACTTGAGCTCAACGCTGGCGCCGGCTTCTTCAAGCTGCTTCTAGACGTCTTCTGCGTCGTCCTTGGCAACCGCTTCCTTGATGGTCGACGGTGCGCCTTCGACGGCGTCCTTGGCTTCTTTCAGACCGAGACCCGTGATCGCGCGAACGGCCTTGATCACAGCAACCTTGTTGCCGCCAAAGCTCGTCATTACGACATCGAACTCGTCCTTCTCTTCAGCCGCTTCGGCGGCATCACCGCCGGCCGGACCGGCAGCAACGGCGACGGGCGCAGCAGCGGAAACGCCCCACTCGTCTTCGAGCATCTTGACGAGCTCGACGACTTCCATGATGGGCTTGGCGCTCAATTCTTTGAGCAGGTCTTCATTTGACAGTGCCATTTTCTATTACCTCTAAACTTAAAATCCTGAGTCAGGAAATACGTGTTGCGATCCTTTATGCGGCTTCCTGTTCGCCACGCGCGGACAAGGTCCGGGCCAGCATCGCAGGGGGCTCCGCAAGGGTGCGTGCCAGATTGTTCAACGGGGCCATCAGGACGCCGAGCAATATCCCGCGAGCCTGATCCAGCGTTGGCAAGTCTGCCAACTTCGCGAGATCAGACCCGGGCATCAATTGCCCGCCGGCCGACAGGGACACCGCTTTCAGAGCGTCATGCTCCTTGGCGAAATCCTTGATAACCCTGGCAGCGGCACCTGGATCTTCCTTGGCAAACGCGAGCAGGATCGGGCCTTTGAGCGTATCTTGCATACACTCGAACTCGGTTCCCTCGACGGCGCGACGTGCCAGCGTGTTCTTGATCACACGCATGTATACGCCGGCAGTGCGCGCATTCTTGCGCAGCTCCGTCATCTCGGAAACCGACAGCCCCCTGTATTCGGCCACAACAGCCGTTACAGAGTCTCCCGCAACCGCGTTTACCTCTTCGACAAGCGCTTTCTTGTCTTCGAGTCTCAGTGCCATTATTTCTCCTGGCTTTCGGTTACACAATTTGTAGGAGGGCCTTCAGGCCCGAAGGCGATCGCGGCCGAAGCCGCTCCTACAGACCTTCCTACACCCAACGGGGCGTTCCGGCCCCTTGCCGAATGGGTAACCGTCGCCAGCCAAAACCGACTCAGGTAACACCATCTGCACAGGCGGCTATTAAGACCGTGAATCAACACGGTCGCCTGTGGTCTTCGACGATCGCCACGTCCCTGTGGCTATTGCCCTCGCGGCCGCAGCCACCCGGGCAAATTCTTGTTTCGCTCGACTCAGGCGTCGATCGACGCGCGATCCACTGCAACGCCCGGACCCATGGTCGACGAGACGGTCAGCTTCCTGAAGAACGCGCCTTTTGACGCAGCCGGCTTGGACTTTTTCAGATCAGTCAGCAGGGCGTTCAGGTTCTCCTTGAGCGCGCCGACTTCGAAATCGGCACGGCCAATCGCACAGTGGATGATGCCGCCCTTGTCCGTGCGATATCGAACCTGGCCCGCCTTGGCGTTCGTGACGGCGCCCTCGACGTCAGCCGTCACCGTGCCCACCTTGGGGTTCGGCATCAGGCCGCGCGGGCCGAGAATCTGGCCCAGCTGCCCCACGACCCGCATGGCGTCGGGCGTCGCGATCACGACATCGAAGTCCATTTTTCCGTTCTTCACTTCCTCGGCGAGATCCTCGAACCCGACGATGTCCGCGCCGGCGGCCTGCGCCTTCTCGGCATTTTCGCCCTGCGCAAACACCGCCACCCGGATCGTCTTGCCCGTGCCGTTCGGCAGTACCGTCGAGCCACGGACCACCTGGTCGGACTTGCGCGGGTCGACGCCGAGGTTGACCGAAATGTCGATACTCTCCGGGAACCGGGCCGTCGCCAGCTCCTTGACCAGATGCAGCGCCTCGTCGATGACGTACACCTTGGTCGGATCGACTTTTTCGCGAGCGGCCTGCTTCCTCTTGCTGATGCGTGCCATTACTTCACTCCCTCGACTTCGATACCCATGCTGCGGGCCGTACCCGCAACGGTGCGGACGGCCGCGTCCATGTCGGCGGCTGTCAGGTCGGGCATTTTCGTCGTCGCAATCTCCTCGAGCTGCGCGCGGTTCACCTTGCCGACCTTGTCCGTATTCGGGACACCCGACCCCTTCTTGATACCGGCTGCCTTGCGCAGTAGCACCGCGGCCGGCGGCGTCTTGGAAATGAACGTGAAACTGCGGTCTGCGTAGACCGTGATTATCACGGGAATCGGCAGTCCGGGTTCGACACCCTGGGTCTGCGCGTTGAACGCCTTGCAGAACTCCATGATGTTGACGCCGTGCTGACCGAGAGCGGGACCGACGGGCGGCGACGGATTCGCCTGGCCGGCCGGAACCTGCAGCTTGATGTAGCTGGCGACTTTCTTGGCCATGTCAAATTACCTCTTCGAGTTCAGACGCTGCAGTCGTGCCGCAGCTCCTCGTCTTGTTTACGTCTCGCGGGATCCCGACGTACGCGCGACAGCGGCCGAGGGCCGTTGCCGTCGCGCACAAGGCGCGCTCCTACGATTTTTCCACCTGGCCGAATTCGAGCTCCACAGGAGTCGATCGACCGAGAATCTGTACTGCCACCTGCAGCTTGTTCTTGTCGTAATTGACGGCCTCGACGACTCCCGAGAAGTCGTTGAACGGCCCGTCCGTAACGCGTACGACTTCGCCCGGCTCGAACAACACCTTGGGCCGCGGCTTGTCGACGCCTTCCTGAACACGTTGCAGGATGCGGTTCGCCTCTGCCTCGGTAATCGGCGCCGGCTTGTCGCTCGAGCCACCGATAAACCCGAGCACCTTGGGCACTTCCTTGACGAGATGCCAGGTCTCGTCATCCATCTCCATCTGCACCAGCACATAGCCCGGGAAAAACTTGCGCTCGCTGCGACGTTTCTGACCCTCACGCATCTCGACGACTTCTTCCGTCGGCACGAGGATCTCGCCGAATTTTTCCTCCAGGCCCATGCGCTCGATACGCTCTTCGAGAGCCGCTTTGACGCGGTGCTCGAAATTCGAGTACGCATGCACGATGTACCAGCGTAAGGCCACTTCCCGGCTCCTATGGCTTATCCGACGAGGGTGCGGGTCACCCAGAGAAGACCCGAATCCAGCGCCCAGAAAAACAACATCATGATGAGAGTAAAGACGAACACCGCGATCGCTGTCTGTGTCGTCTCCTGCTTGGTCGGCCAGACTACCTTGCGAATCTCGACGCGCGAAGCCTGAATGAAGTGCCACAGGCGCTGCCCCTGGGTGCTCGTCATTGCAATACCGATACCGGCCGCGGTTCCCGCGAGCACCATAAGGACACGCAACGCCTGAGCGACCGTAGGCTCATAGTAATAGTAGGCATAAAGCCCGCCTACCAGGGCGGCAGCCGCCAACGCCAGCTTGATGACGTCGAGAGCACCGCTTTCGCTTGTTTCAGTCTGTGTTGACATTAGTCTTTAAAAAAAGTGGCAGGCCAGGAGGGAATCGAACCCCCAACCTGCGGTTTTGGAGACCGCCGCTCTGCCAATTGAGCTACTGGCCTGTGCTATTTCCTGTTATGTGGAGGCGCGATTTGCGGGGCCGCTCGTCGGGCACCCGCAATCTTTCGCCCGCGCCTGTTGGAGCGCGCTCCAGCGCGCGATATCGGCCGCCGGGGCGGCCTCCTACAATTACTCGATGATCTTCGAGACGACGCCGGCGCCGACGGTACGCCCACCTTCGCGAATCGCGAACCGCAGACCGTCTTCCATGGCGATCGGCGCTATCAGCTCCACCACCATCTGCACGTTGTCGCCCGGCATCACCATCTCGGTGACCCTCGTCCTTGGTCAGAATGTATACCTCCGCCTCGAACTTGGTGTGCGGCGTGATCGAACCCGGCTTCGCCAGAACCTGACCACGCTCCACGTCTTCTCGCTTGGTGCCGCGCAACAGCACGCCCACGTTGTCGCCCGCCTGGCCCTCGTCCAGCAGCTTGCGGAACATCTCCACGCCCGTGCAGGTCGTCTTGTCCGTGTCCTTGATACCCACAATCTCGAGCTCGTCACCCACCTTGACGATGCCGCGCTCAATACGACCCGTGACCACCGTGCCGCGTCCCGAAATCGAGAACACGTCTTCCACCGGCATCAAAAAGTCACCGTCCACCGCACGCTCCGGCTCCGGAATGTAATCGTCCATCGCCTCGACCAGCTTCA
>JARRMH010000173.1:0-6476 GCA_037386205.1 Woeseiaceae bacterium
TCTCGCATCCTGATCAATCCACAAGGCCGGATAATTGTTCTTGTCGGTGAAGTAGTAGGTCTTTCCGCCGTCGTAGCTGCGGAATCGACCGGTGCCGCCGCCGAGGGCGATCGCGGTAATCTGGTTATCGATCGTGACCTGATCGCGATCGTAGGAGATGTCGGAGTAGGGATCGTTCCAGCTGAAGGTCCCGACGATGAGCTGGCCTTTGTCGATCAGTCGGCCTATCGATTCGATGAGCTCGATGTATTCCGGATCACCCGGGCGGAAATCAGTGCCGACACCGGCCTGCGGCCCGCGCACGCTCGTCACACCCTCGGCCGTCAATGCCAGCAGAAAATCGAAGCGGTAGCCGGCGTTGGCCATCATAGCGAGCGTACCGACACTCATCCGAGAGGTCAGGGGCCCGAGGATCTCGTGGCCCTGCCGGGGCGTGAAGGTGATGGTCGGCGAATCGGAGTAGCCGACATTACCTGCTGCGTTCTGGGAACCTCCGAAAGAGGACGAAGCGCCCGCTGAAAGGCCGGCCGAAATGCCCATGGTCGAGTTAATGCTTGAAATCGTAAGGAACTGAGGCGCTTCGTAATACCGCCGGCGAACAATGTTGAGCAATAGCTCCTCTTTGATTACCTGCTCGACGGCCTTGTTGTACTCGACATGGGAATTCAGGACGAGCTGCGGCCCGATTGTGCTACATCCGGAGAGAAACAGCACCACGAACAGAGCGCCAGGTCTCGTGAAGGCTCGGAGCCAATTGAACGCGGTATGTCGTTCTGAGGATCTATCGCTCATTTCTCTATACCCTTTAAGTGCATTAAAAAAAGGGCCATATCAATCGATCGCTGCAACACCGCCTTCCGCAGCGGTTGAGGGCAACAGCACGACGAAGTAGCCAGGACGAAGCACGCGTGAAGACGACAGTCGTAGTAGAATTGCCATAATCTACCCTTTGCATCCTCTCGGCACTTGCTTACAGCCTGAAAGTCAGCGTGGTGACTAGCGCCTCCCGGGATCCAGCAAAGCCGTTGTATTCCAGGCTCCATGCCACGCGCCTACTGAGGTTCCAGTTGAAGCCGACAACGTAATTCCAGCGGTCGGCATTCGTCTGATTCACGGTATAGTCGATGCCCAGGTCGACCCCAGGCACGGGGAAGGTCCCCGTTACCGTGACGTCGCTGTCCATGTAGGTGGCGCCGACGAAAGCGGCCATGCTGCCAAGCTTACCGATGTTGAACAGCCTGCCAAAGCGCGGCGTAATGTCTGTTCTGACCGGCAGCGTGAATTCCCTGTCCCTAAAAAGGAAGCACTCCAGTGGCGGTATCAGCCGGTCACAGTTCGAGCCGAGGCGATCGAGGATCAGGTTGCCGTCGAGCAGCACGTCTACCGCCACGTCTCCCTTCGCCTCGCCCAGCAACCCGAAAACGTTCACAAACGGCAATATCCAGGCATCCACTTTGAGCTGGTAGCTAGAGATATCCGTCCCGGACTCGGCGAAAGAGACAAACTCAAAGCGCTCTTTATCGCCGCCGTTAAAGCCCGCTAAGAGTTCTTCGATCACGATGTCCTGGCTGACGTTTGCATAAGCTATACCAACGCCATAGGGTCTTGGGAGGTCTATCCCCATATCGACCACTTTCTGGCCGAGAAAGGGCAACCGGTGTCGCCAGACTCTCGGCGGCGCATCCGCCTGCTCGGCAGCCGGGGCGGTCTTGTTGACTGGAATTGACCACTCCGAGAGGCCTGTGTCAGTGAGTTGGGTATTGACATTGACACGGACTAATCCAGCGCCTGCTGACAGCGCGGCCCCGCTCTTTGTGATTGTGTAACGATTAACTTCCTTGCCATCGAAGTAGGCGACCGCGCGATTCTCACCAGCGGAACTCCATGATTCTGCCTCCGGAACCCAGCGTCCACGCTTCAGTTCCTCCAGAAATTGCCTATCGTGAATGACTACTAGCTGCTCCAAGTCGCTTGCGCCAATACCAAGACCTAGACTTAACTTGGTGATATTGAGAAAGGTACGATCGCCCTTGCGCAGATCCACAAGTAGGGCTTCGCCAATCACGCCTCTGGCTACCACCACCGACGCTGTGTCTGACCAGGCGATGAGGTATCCCTCTGCGTCAGCGAGGTCCGCCTCAAGCTCCGGAAACTCCTCTCTGAACTGCCCCAGGGAGTTCTCCGCTTGCGCGATCAACTCCTGGCGGACGCCCTCGCGCTTATTTATTGGGATGTTGTTGCAGCCGGCCAACTGGGCAAGCACCAGGAGTGCCAGCATCGAGCAGAGATACCTTACGAATTGTGAAGTCATTTATCTGTTAAGTCCTTTACCAGGTCGGGTTGATGACAGGGGAAACCGAGAAGCGGATAGGGTACTCGGGACCGAAGTCATCCAGTAATTCGATGTAGTGCCAGTACTGAAGGCCAAACTTAAAGGGAGTCTTGCTGATGACTTTCGCTGGGTGAATATTCTGGCCAGCGATCAGCATACGGCGTCTAATCCTTGCGGCTCAGTTCGTCTTGTCGCCATCTGCAGGCTCGCGGCTGACGGCAACACCATTTCCAATTATGGTGAACACGTCGGATGATGACAACCACCATGATTGAAGATCGAAAGATGATGGGGCGCCGCTCGATTTCGTGGCGGACACGCGGGACGTGGTCCTGCACTTCATCGATTGCCTCGAACGCGAACGCCGTGACCGCTGAAATCCTTCAGCCCGGGACGGCGCGGGCACCCGTATCGAGGGCCTCGTCTCCCGAGCAGGCGCGGGATATCAGGAACTGCTAAGCTATCCTAAACCCCTTATTTTTCATGCAAAAACCGGGCAAACAGCCAGCCATGAAAAAGCCCAAGAGGAAGCGCATGATCGCGATCATCGTCGCCAGTTTCTATATCGCCGGAATCTTCTCCGCCATTCACGCCGCCATGACGGCACGCACCGCCCAGGGAGCCGTCGCCTGGACCGTGTCCCTCGTGTCCTTCCCCTTCGTCGCGGTTCCCGCTTACCTCGTTCTGGGACGCAACAAGTTCGAGGGTATGGCGACTGCCTTCAATGAGCGACATGACGAAATTGAGGACTTTCTGGAGGATTTCAACGACGAGCTCAAGCCCTGGGTCATAACGACGAAAGAGGCGCCCTCCTGGCACCAGGCCATGCAGCGGCTGACGGGTTTCGAGCTGACCCGGGGCAACCGGGTCGAACTGCTCATCAACGGCGAAGCGACCTTCGACAGCATCCTGGGCGGCGTCCGGGCGGCGGAAGATTACGTGCTGTTCCAGTTCTACATGTTCCATGACGACGGGCTCGGCCGCGAGGTCAAGGAGGCGCTGAAGGAACGAGCGCGGAGCGGGGTTCGCGTGTTCATGCTCTATGACGAAATCGGCAGCGGTGGTCTTCCCGACAGCTACATCGCGGACCTGCGCGAGGCCGGCGTCGAGGTCAGCTCCTTCAAACCGACCCAGGGCTGGCAGAATCGCTTCCAGCTGAATTTCCGCAACCACCGGAAGATGGTGGTCGTGGACGGCAAGGTGGCCTGGGTCGGCGGCCACAACGTAGGCGACGAGTACATGGGTCGCGACCCGGACTTCAGTCCCTGGCGGGACACGCACGTACGCATCGAGGGTCCGGCGGCCCTGCAGCTGCAGATCACCATCCTGTCCGACTGGTACTGGGCCACGCGGGAACTGCCGACGGTCAGCTGGACACCGACCCCCGCGGTAGACCCGGCGCAGAAGGTCATGATCGTGCCCACCGGCCCCACGGGGCAGTTCGAGACCGCAAGCCTGTTCTTCGTCTCCGCCCTCAGCGGCGCCAAGCACCGCATCTGGCTATCGGCCTGCTACTTCGTGCCGGACGAAGCGGTCATGAAAGCCCTGGAACTGGCCGCGCTACGGGGGGTGGACGTCCGCGTCATTACCACCGGCAAGCCGGACAGCTGGCCCGTCTTCCTCGCGGCGTTCCACTACATCGAGCGGCTCAAGGGACTCGGCATCCGCTTTTACGCTTACACGCCGGGTTTCATGCACCAGAAGGTCATGCTCGTGGACGACTACATCGCCTCCGTGGGAACGCACAACTTCGACAACCGCTCCTTCCGGCTCAATTTCGAGGTCACTTCCGTCATCGTGGACGAAGTTTTCGCCAGCGAGATGGAACAGATGTTCCTCGCAGATTTCGAGCATGCCGAGGTGATCGACCCGGATACCCTGGAGGAAAAACCGCTGTGGTGGAAGGCGGCGGTGCAAGTGTCGCGGCTGGCGGCGCCGGTCCTCTAAAGGCGGACTCGGGGCAGAAGAACAGCGCCCGGGGCCCAATCCAGGCGACCAGCCTCCAGCGTGACACCCACCACGCTCCGGGGCGGCACGAGGGCCACCGCCAGGTCCAGCAGCGTCGGCGACTCATTCCGCATAAGCTGAAAAGGTGGGTTGTGGTTCCTGTACGCTAATCGGTGTGCTCCGCTAAAGCTGCTTTTCTGGCAGTATCTTCGAAATCTGTGCCAGGAATCGCCGCCAGAATCCTGCGTCGGGCTCGCGCGTAAGAATGCGATCCTCGCCCTCTTCGCGTGTGCGCCACTGCAAGCGATCATCGGCCAGTTCCACGGCATAGATGGAGGGGCCATTCACCCGGTCGTCGAATAACGATGCAAAAGTTTCGCCCAGTTCTGGCGATTCGATCAGCAGGCCGAACTCGGTATTGAGTTCGATCGCTCGCGGATCGATGTTGAGGGAGCCGGCATAGACGAGTTGCCGATCGATGACAACGCCCTTCGTGTGCATCGTGAGCCGATCGTTGGCTTTTGAGTCGATTGGGCCCAGATCCTGATAGTAGACACTGGCGGAGGCGCGAACTTCGTACAACTCGACGCCCGCCTCCAGGAGCCGCGGCCGGTATCGCTGGTAGGCGCCATGAACCGGTATGTGGTTATTCGATGCCAGCGAATTGGTCAGTATCGCAACGCGGATGCCTTTATCGACCAGTTCTCCCAGGAAGGCGACACCGCTGTCGCCCGGTATCAGGTAAGGCGTCACGATCAGAATTTCGCGCCGGGCCTGCCGCATCGCCCTGGTCACTTCGTTAATAACCACCTGGAATTCCCCGGACGGCTCCGTCAGCAATTTGTCGGGGTCATCGGTGATGGCACGCGCCGTTCCGGGATAGAGCGGGAGCTTTCCCTCGAGTACTTCGTCGATGATGCCGGCAGCGACGACCCGGTCACGATGCCGTTCCGCGGCGTCGCTGACCTCCAATTCAGCTCTTTTGCGTGCCGCTGACTGTTTCTTGTCACTCACCCTCTCGGCGTAGGCGGCCATCGGAACCGAGAGCGGGTGATTCCAGAACGTGTCGAAGGTTTCGGACGTCGGCTTTGCAGCATTTCCCGCCACGAGCAGGTCGAGGTCGAGGAACTCATCCTTGTTTTTCAGAGCGAAATACTCGTTGCCGATATTGCGTCCGCCAATGATGCCGGCACTGTTGTCCACAATGAACGTCTTATTGTGCATCCTGCGGTTCGCACGTTCGAAATACCGCACGAAGTTGCCCCAGTAGAATCCCCCGCGTCCGACTGGGTTGAAAAGCCGGACCTCGATATTGTCCATGCTGTTGAGAAGCAGCAGGCTGGCGTCGTCGACCGGCGTCGACAGATCATCGATCAACAGGCGGATGCGGACACCTCTTCTGCCGGCATCTGCCAGTGCGGACGTGAACAGGTAACCGGAAGCGTCCCTCTTCAGGATGAAGTACTGTGCATCGATCGTGGATTCGGCCAGGGCGATGAGTTCCAGTCGCGTTCCGAGGGCTTCGAGGCCATCGAGGAGCGGCAGGAAACCGGATGCCGTGCCTGATCGCTGCTGCCAGGCAGCCGCGGCTGTTGCCAACTTCGTGTCGGACGGCGGGTCAATCGACTGCGTATAACTCCGATCGGTGTCGTACAGACCAGACGCGCAGCCGGTGAGCAAAGCCGCGGCAATCAGGAGCCAGACGGACCCAAGGCGGAGCAGCTTCAGGGTGCCGGCTCGCACGGCCTCTCTTCTGGCCTTTGGGTCCTGCCATGCGGATCGACTTCCGTGGACTGTGGGTTTGGGGCTGGAATCCATTGCTGAATAACTCTATGACAGTCGTGGCCTGGAATGCAGTTCGAAACTTGTCCGTAAAGCTCCCGGCAACGTACTAACGGGGTTAGGGATCTGCTCGCGGCTTCTCTGGGCTGCGCTGACCGGCTAAGAGACGGCAGTTGCTGCACATGCTCTCATGTCGATCCAAGGGACGCAAATGGAGATGCTCAAGCCTGGCATGTGCGTGAGTTTAGAGACCTCCTACCTGGGAGCGTAGGGCTCGTATGCGCCGGGACCGTGCAACGACTGTACAGAATACAGTGACTAAAACGCCTCATTTATACCGAAGTAGTATTCTGTGCCGTCTTTTCCTCTGGCGATGTCGAAAGATAGCGACACCCGGTGTTTCGTCGAAATCACG
>JARRMH010000174.1:0-6314 GCA_037386205.1 Woeseiaceae bacterium
CACGTTGAGGTCCTCCTGGGCCTGGAAATCGGCCAGCCGCGTGTCGTTGGGGTTGTCTTCCGCCCCTTGTCGCATCTGGTCGATCCAGTCGGTGGTCGCAAAACCGAGCGCCCGCGCCAGCTGTTCGCCCCGTATGCCGAAACCGATGACACCGACCCGGATCGGGTCGCCGGTCATCGGACCACTTTCAGGCGGCGGACTTGCCGTGACGCCCAGCTCGTCGAGGATGGTCTCCTTGCGCGCGAACGCCTGTTCACGTGCCGCATGTTCCTTGCCGAGCTTGGACGTCGCGCCAACGAGGAATGCGCCCGCAACCGGTACGGTTGCGAGGCCCTTGATCGCGTCGCGGCGGTTCAGTTTCGGACCGTTACCTGTCGTTTTCTTCTCGTCAGTCATGTCTCTCTCACCTCCCGCGCCTGGCGATCAGCCGATCGAGCCCGATGATGTGACTGACCGGGAACACCAGCAACACGCTCATCGCAATCAGCTCGATCAATGTCTTGTCGACCCACAGGTAATTCCCTTCGCTTGGCAGCGCATATTCGACGTCGATCAACGGTGGGTGCGACAGGAAATAGAGCGCCAACAGGACCATGCCGGCGACGAGCGCCACGCGCGTAAACAGGCCGAGCACCAGCGCCAGCCCGATCGCCGCGAGCCCCCAGCTATTGATGACGTTCACGATGTCGAGCAGAACGGCATTGTTGGCCAGCGCATGGAACAGGCCCGCGAACCAGCCCCCGGAGTCCAGCAGGTAGCCCTCGGCCGACCAGTCCGGGTTCGCGATCTTCGCGACGCCCTCAAAGAGCAGGTGCCAGCCGATGGCCAGCTCGAGAAGCACGAGAATCCAGGTCTGGGACTTTGAATATTGCATTGATCAACCGTCCTTGTTCGTTAACCGGCTGCTGCCGCAGCCATGTACTTCGACCACAGAGGCCGCATGGCATCGAGATTGGCCCGCAGGGATGCGGCCGGCTCGGTCGCGTTGTCCCGTTCGACAAAGCCATGTTTGAGCCCGGCAATTCCTGCATGCGCCAGAATCGTATCGAAATCCACCTCGCCTGTGCCAATGTCGGCTTCCTCACCGGCACGCAGGTCTTTCAGGTGGAACATCGGGAAACGGCCGGGCCAGGCCGTGAGGTAGGCGAGCGTGTCGGCATTGCCGGCTCGCGCCCACGCAAGATCGAGCTCCATCTGCACCAGGGCGGGGTCCGTCTCGGCCAGCAGGACGTCGTAGGGGATCTCACCGTCGGTCTCGTCGAACTCGAACGCATGATTGTGGTAAGCGAACTGGATGCCGGCGGCCGCGCAGGCCTCGCCGTAGCGATTGAAATCCTCGGCATGGCGGCGGTAGTCACCGAGCGAACGCTCTTCCTCGGACAGCCACGGCACGATGACATAGCCATGTCCTACTTCGATGGCTTCCTCGATCACGCGATCGATTTCGTCGCGGAAACGATTCTTGGCGATGTGCGCCGCGGGCGCCTTGAGGCCGGCAGCATTCAGCATCCTCCGCATCTCGGCCGGCGTGTGGTCGAAGTAGCCGGCGAACTCCACTTCCGCGAAACCGATCGACGCAACAAGGTCCAGCGTCGCCGCCACGTCCTGCGCCATCAGGTCCCGCACCGAGTACAACTGCACACCGAGTGGCGGTGCGTCTGCAACTTCCCCGGCAACAGTCTCGCGGTCCGGACGTGAGCACGCAGTCACGAACGCTGCAGCGCCCAGCATGAATGTGCGTCTGTCCATTTCAATTATCTCCCGTTATCAAGTTCCGAGTCGTCGCGGAACGTGACGAGGAACAGCAGCAACACGACCAGCGCAAAGCCGGCCGGTACGACCCAGAAATCCCGCCACCCGGCCAGCGTCAGCGCGTCGGCATCGCCAAGGAAGCCGTTGAACAGCGCGCCTGCGATCTGTGCGCCGATGAACATCCCGAGACCGTAGGTTACAAAAACCAGCAGACCCTGTGCCTGCCCGCGCACTTTGGGCGACGATTTCTTGTCGACGTAGATCTGGCCGGTAACAAAAAAGAAGTCATAGCAGATACCGTGCAGCAGGATGCCGCCCGCCACCATCCAGAAGATGGCCTCCGGCGCACCCAGCGCGAACAGGGCGTAACGAAGAACCCACGCAGCCATACCGATTGCCAGCATCCACTTGACGCCGAGCCGTGCGAACAGGAGCGGCATCAGCAACATGAACGCGACCTCGGACATCTGGCCCAGCGACATCAGCGACGACGGGTTGGGCAGCAGGCCGACCAGCGCATTGCTCGTGCCCTGGTCGTAGACCGCGTTGGCCGCAAAGATCGGCGCGAAATTGTAGTAGGCCGCCAGCGGGATGCAGATCAGGAACGAGCAGGCGATGAACACGTAGAACGGCCGGCTGCCGAGCTGGCGCAGCGCATCGACGCCGACGATGCTCTGCAGCGAGACCTTCTCACCGGCTGCCGGCGGCGGCGTGTTCGGCAGCGTGAAACTGTAGCAACCGAGCAGCAGGCTCGCGGTCGCCGTGGCATACAGCGGCAGCGGCGTGCGGTCGGGCAGCTCCTCGCCCGTGAACTGGCCCAGCACGAAGCCGATGAACAGGCCCGCCACGATCCAGCCGATCGTGCCGAACACGCGAATCATCGGGAACTGTGATTCCTGGTTATCGATGTTGTGGAACGCCAGCGAATTGGCCAGGCCGAGGGTCGGCATGTAGCAGAGGTTGTACAACAACAACAGCAGGATGAACGTCGTTGGCGAGGCGGTCGCGGCCGGCACGGCAAACATCACCAGTCCGCCGACGAGGTGCAGGACACCGAGCACCTTTTCGGTCGCGAAGAAACGATCGGCCACCAGCCCGAGGAAGAACGGCGCGATGATGGCGGCAATCGGGTTGACCGTGTACGGCCAGTGCGTCAGGTCGGCCATGCCGTGTGCTGACATGTAGTTGCCGATCGTGACGTACCAGGCTCCCCAGATGAAGAACTGGAGAAACATCATCGTACTCAGGCGCGCGCCTATGGCATGGTGCATATTGCTTTTTCCCCCACTCGGCGTGCATTCTCCCCCCGGCGCGCCGCTACTTCAACAGGCCGCTCGCGATCAGCGTCCGGGCGTGACGACGATGTTGCGGAACTCGATGGGACCGTGGTCGCCCTGCAGCATCAACGGGCCGGGACTCCCTTCGTCGCTGTCGAGTGCACCTCCCGTGATGCCGGGAATTTCGCGCCGCGAGATGATTTCGATGCCGTTGAGCGATACCGTGATGCGCCGCCCGATCAGCTCGATGTCATAGGTCTGCCATTCGTGCGGGACTCCCGCTGCGTTCGTCCGCGGCGCGATAAAGCCGTAGACGCCCCCGATGCGCAGCGGATCGACGGCCTTGCCGCGATCGTCCTGGATCTGCACTTCGTAGCGGCCGCGCAGGTAGACGCCGCTGTTGCTGCCCGGCGGATAGCGGAACTCGAGATGCAGCCGGAAATCGTCGAAACGCGCTTCGCTGATGATGTCCACGCAGGGCGGCGTGGCGCGCAGAATGCCGTCCTCCACGGTCCAGCAACCGGCGTGTTGCGAAAATCTCGGCTGCCACCCGGCCAGGTCATCGCCGATCATCGCAATGGGCTCTCCCCATCCGGCAACGTCAGTCTGGCCCAGCAGCGGCGCCCGGACACCGGACCATGCAACGCTATCGCCAGCGCCGATCCGCGTCTGTCCGGACAGTCGGCCTCCCGCGAGAGAGCCTTCGAAGACGAGCTCGTCGCCACCACTTTCATACTGCACGGGAATACGCACCTGCAAACGCCCATCGGTGAACGACGCCTGTGCCGCGTGGCGCCGGCTGCCGAACCGTCCCACGAACTCCGCCATCAGCTGTTTTTCGGTCCGCAGGCGGATTTCCAGCCAGGAAGGGTATGCTCCATCGGTTCCCTGCACGGTCAGGTCCCAGCGGCCCAGGACCTCGTCGGCAAAACCGGGCGACTCCTCTGCCGCCTGCAGCGCAGATGCCGGCAGGAATGCCGCGACAATCGCACAAAGCGCAGGTGCCTTTCGAATGTCGTGCTGCATGGCTTGCTTCAGACGGTCGGCTTCACGTTGGCGTTGAGCCGGAACAGGTTGGCCGGGTCGTACTTGTTTTTCAGTTCGACCAGGCGCGGGTAATTCGGGCCGTAGTTGCCCGAGATTCTCTGCGCCGTGTCCTGGTGAAGATTGCTGTAGAAGCCGCTCATGTAGGGCTCGAGTGCCGTGTAGAACTCGCGCACGGCGGCGATGCCCGCCTCGTTTTGCGCCGGGTCATTCGACGTGTAGCCGATGCCGAAGTTGACCGCGACCTTGCGGTGGGCAAAGGCGGTCGCATCGGGAGCGACGCGGGCTGTCGCACCGCCAAGGTGCTGGAACCAGGATCCTGTCTCCCCCCGATTCACGAAGTCGACGATTATCTCGATGATGTCCGGCGTGAGTTCGTCGAAGAATCCCGACTTCAGGTAATTTTGCGCTCCGGGCGCCGTCGCGGCATCCCACTGCGTCTGGATGACCTGGTATGACTTCGGTCCCAACTCTCCGGCAATGAGGCTGGGATGCTTCAGCATCGGCGCCAGTGCCTTCTCACCGGCTTTATGATCGCCCGACCAGGTGACCCCGATTGCATCGATCATTCGGCCATCCTCGCCGGGAACGAAGAACGGTTCGATGTTGGCCTCGTCGGGAAGCGTATCGAGCATCTCCGCATAGAGTTCCAGCGACGCCTTGTCCACGGCGAAAATCAGGTCGCCACCGTAGACCATGGGATTGAACGGATGCAGCCGCAATACGAACTCGGTAACGACACCGAAATTACCGCCGCCGCCGCGCAGCCCCCAGAGCAGGTCCGCGTTCTGCTCTTCACTGGCCTGCACGACGCGACCCGACGCGGTCACGACAGTGGCGGACAGCAGGTTGTCGATCGCAAGGCCTGTCAGGCGATCGGTCCGTCCCATGCCCCCGCCAAGCGTGAAGCCCCCGACGCCCGTGTGCGAAACAGTCCCGGTGGTCGTCACGAGATCATGCGGCAAGGTCGCACCGTCGACCTGGGCAAGCAGCGCACCGCCGCCGACCCGCGCTGTCATGGTCTCCTTATCGACCCGGACGTCTTGCAGGGGCGACAGATCGATCATTAAGCCCCCATCGGACGTCGACTTGCCCGGAAAGCTGTGGCCGCCGCACTTGACGGACAGGAGCAAGTCCCGTTCACGTGCGAAGTTCACCGCATTCACAACGTCGCCGGTCGACTCACATTGTGCGACCAGGGCCGGCCTCTTGTCCTCGAACATGCCGTTCCAGACCTGCTTGGCCGCCGTATAGCCCTCATCGCCCTGCAGGAACAAACGGCCGTCGAGGCTGTCGCGGAATTCCCCGACAGCAGCTGATTCGAGAGAAATGTCGTTGCCCTGCAACGACACCACGCGGAGAGACTGGTTGTCACCGCTGCGGCAACAGCCGATTGGCAGAATTTGCGCCTGTGCATCATGACCCCCTTGCCGGAACTGACCTGTCCCGGAATTCTTGTTCGTATCAGTATAGCGACTCCGGTGAAAACATCGATGGCGGGCAGCGGGGCCCAACCCTTACTCGAGTGCCTCGAGGAGCTGACCTAGCGGCTCGCGCGGCAGCACCTCGGGGCCCGTCGTGCAATGCAGCGCGGCCCCGCCAAGCCTGCAAAAGTCACCGAGGCGCGTCTGCTCCCAATAGTCAATAAGACCGACCTCACCGAGAAGCTCGACAAAATCCGGGTGCTCGACCAGGCGGTGACCCGGCCCCCACAGGACGCGCGTCTCGATCGATCCACCTTGGGCCAGCGCCTGTTGGAAGGTTTGCATGGCAAGGTCGAGGGCGCCGACCCTTGCGGCAAACCAGACAAGCAAACGATAGTCGGGGCGAGCGTCGGGGTTTGCCTCGAGTCGGTCGATCAAAGTTTGTGCATCCATTTCCCCGCTCTCGACCCGCAGGAAGTCACGCAGCGTGTCCTTGTGCGGCTCCGGAAGCGGCGCTGCGGTGATGAACTCGTCCGCGCGTTCCCGCCTGCCGGCAATCACGTTGGCGATGAGTCCGGCCTGGATCATCACCGGCGCGCGCAAGCCCGACAGCCATATCGATTCGAACAGAGCGATAGCGCGATCGGTCTCGCCATACATGAGTAATGCGAACACTGTATCGATACGCGGCGCAAAGTAGGTCGGATCGAGCTCGATTGTCCTTGCGAGGTGCGCGACGCTCTCGGCATAGCGACCGGTCTTCGCGAGATGCTCCGAGTACCAGTAGTGATTGGTCGAGTTCTCGCCATCGAGTCCG
>JARRMH010000175.1:0-9844 GCA_037386205.1 Woeseiaceae bacterium
GGCTGCCGTCAGGCTGTCTGATTGTCACCTCATCTCCCCTGTGCGGGGCAGCGCTCACGTTCACGGCGGTCATCATCGCCAGGACGAGCCCGGTACTGTACCGGCTGAATGTTTCGGCCTGCATTCTCTTCATTCCGCTACGTTTGCCGTTCGCTGCGCCGCCTCGACACGGCGTTTCAAATCGATAATCCATTTCGCCACCTGTTGATCTTCGCCGACAAGTGTATGATATGTCTCGAAATGCTGCAGTGCTGTCTCGAGACGCTGCAGGTACAGATCGTTGAGGACGCCCAGATTGTAGTGTGCCAAGGCATACCCGGGCGATACTGTGACTGCCTTCAAATATGCAGCCTCGGCCGCCAGGAAATCTCCGTTTCTGCGAAGTAGCATGCCCATCTGGTTGAGCGCCGCCGGATGAGTTGGGTCCAGCGCCAACGCTGCATCCAGCGCCTCGCGGGCTCCCGCGTCGTTGCCGTCCTGCGCCCGGATAATCGCGAGATTGACCCACGCACCCGGATAATCCGGATACTGCAACACGAATTCCTGAAAACGCAATTCCGCATCGACGAAATCGCCGCCCGCCAGTGCTGCCGTTGCCTGCTCGAACATGGTCAGCACGTTCGGCGGCACCTCCCGCGCACCCGGCGTCATCCCGTCGGCGCCGGCGGGACCGGGCCGCGGCTCGATGACGCCGTCCAGCAAACCCGGCGTGGCGCAGCCCGCGACCGCCAGCGTCGCCAGCACCGCCGCCGCCATGCGCACCGCCTTGTCAGTAAAGCGCCGTGACAACATCTTCGCTGCGCTCCTCTTTCGCATACCGGGCCGGCATCAGGCCGGCGAGCCGGTTGAAACTCTTCCTCACCCACTCGTCATAAACGCCGTCCGCCGCCCGTTCGGTGTTGGCAACGTACAGATCGATGGCCTTCTCCTCGAACGGAAAAGCCTGCTCCTCGAGCAGTATTTCGTATTGCTCGAGCGCGTCGGCGGCGAGATCTACGGGACGATCCGAGTCCATGAGGTCTGACGAAAACTGCTCGTACGCCTCCCCCAGCCGGAACGTCGCCGCGGTCGTGACTTCGGCTACGCCGTAGTCCGACGCCGTCGTGTAGGCATCGATTACATCTTCCATGAGATCCTTTTTGAGCGCCAGGCTCTCCGCCAGCGGCTGCGACAGCTTGACGACCTCGAAACGCTTTCTCACCGGCTCGGCCAGCTCAAGCGCTGCTGTCGCGGCCAGGTAGCGCGTCCGGTCGGTACGCTGCCCGCCCGCGGTAGCGTCAGCCTGCACGATCGCGTTGAGCTGCGCCCTGCGGGCTGCGTCGTCGCCGGTCTGCCGGGCGATCTCGAGCAGGCGTGCACGCGCCTCGATCGACTCGGACACGGGGTCGGGGTAACGTGCCACGATATTGTCGAGCACACGGCGCTCGGAGGTCAGGGCTCCTTCCTGTTCGTAGAGTTCGGCGGCCTGCCACAAGGCTTCGCGCCGGACGTCGTCCGTGCTCGTGCCGGCATCGGCTATGCGCTCGAATTCTGCGGCAGCCTGTCCGCCGCGACCGGATTCGAGGTAGGTAACGGCCAGCTTTTGCGTCACGTCGTCGGCAAATTCGCTTTCGGGATAGTCCCGGCGGAACTCTTCGAGTACGACGGACGCCCGGTCCCATGCCTCGAGGCTGATCAGGGCGGCCGCCGCGTCGTACTCGGCCGTCGCACGGATCGAAGAATCGGGAACGGCGTCGCCGAGGCGGCGGAAATGATTGACCGCGGCCTCGAGATCGCCCGCGTCACGCGCCTGCTCGCCCTGCTTGTAGATCGACGAGGCAATGCGTTCCCTGACCTCGGTAGTCGCTTCGGCATCGTCAGGCGGGGTAAAACTGCGCAGGCTGTAGTAGGCATTCTCGGCGGCAACGTAGTTTGCGAGATCAAACTGCGAGTGCGCGATAACGGTCCAGGCGATGCGTGACAGATCGGGGCTGACCGGCGGTTCCTTGGCCACCACGGTCTGTGCCACTGCGATCGCCTCGTCGAAACGATTCTGCTGGAACAGGTCTTCCGCGACCGCAGTGAGCACGGCGCCGGACTGTGGGTGCTCCGGGTAGGTGTCCGCGAATTTCAGTGCGTTATTGAGATAGGCCTCGTGCCATTCCTGCCGGGCGACGCCGGTAAGTGATTTTTCATGCTCGCGGTAAGCAAGAATCGCAGCGTACCCGGCTTCCGCCGACTGCTCATGGAACGGGTAGCCGTACGCGGTGCGCTCATACTCGGCCGTCGCTTCACCGTACTTGCCGCTCTCGTAAAGGATCTCCGCCAGCAGGAAGTTGGTG
This sequence comes from Woeseiaceae bacterium, assembly GCA_037386205.1. GTDB lineage: Bacteria > Pseudomonadota > Gammaproteobacteria > Steroidobacterales > Woeseiaceae > UBA1847. Next base: position 2,322 of record JARRMH010000175.1, read on the forward strand.
CTGGCCGAGTCTTCCTCGTCCGGGAAGTAGTCGAGATAGGTGCGATACCAGTTCGCCGCTTCGCGGTAGTCGCTGGCGGCGCCGCCATCCTGGGCCTCGGCATGGTAGTACTGCGCCAGGTCGATAATGTTCGCCTTGAGGTTCTCGACGACCGCCTCGTTTTCTTCGCGCGGGTTTCTTTCCCAGAAGGGGCCGTCCATGCCGTAACGCGAAACGAAACGCTTCTTGCCGTCGAGGACGAGGCTCGGGAAACCACCCTGCTTGTAAGCCTCGATGACCTGCATTTGCAGCCGCGGCGCCTTGGGATGGTGGGGATCCTTCTCGACGAATGCCTCGTACGTCAGCGCCGCGTCCTGGAACCGTTCCTTCTCGAGGTACAGGTCGCCGAGGTTCTCGTAAATGACGTAGCCGTAGCCGGGCATCTCGCGCCCGGCGAAAATCGCGTCGATGCTGTCGGGGCCGTCCATGTACGAAAAACTGATGCTCAGTACCCGGAACGTATCCTCGATCAGTTCACGCTCGGCGCGACCCAGCGAGGCGAGGCGTTCCTCGCCCTCACCGATCTCGATGCCGCTCAGCTTGCGGTCGAGCAACTCGAAAAATGATGCCTCGGACTCGTCGTACCATGCCAGCTTGAACTGCGCCCAGCCGAGTTTGTACAACGACTGCTCGTAAAATCGCGATTCGTCGCCGTAATCGATGACTGCCTGATAGGCCATCTCGGCCTCGTTGTAATTCTTGCGCAGGAACAACATCTCGCCGCGGCGGAACTGCACCTCGTCGATGATCGCCGTGTCCGGGTAGCGCGCCACGAGTTCGTTCAGGACATCGAGTGCCTCCTCGGTCGCGCCGCTGACCTCGTAGGCGCGCGCGAGTTGGTAGAGCACCGTGTCGTTGCGCCGATAGTCCGGATAGGCTTCGAGCAACCTGAGATACATGTCGGTCGCGCTGGTGAAACGCCCTGTGTCGATGGCTTCGATGTTGGTGGCCAGCTGCTCTGCCTCGATCGCTTCGAGCTGCAGGTCGCCGAGACGACGCATGGCTTCGGCGCGGAGTTCGGGATTGTCGGACACGAGATCGAGGAAGTCCCGGTAACTCTCACGGGCCAGCTCCGCACTATCGATCTCGAGCGTACCCGGCTCTACCTCGACCGTCTTGTCTTCGAGGCTCTTGATCGTCGCCTCCTCGGAACGCTGTGCGACGGCGTCAGTTGCGAGCAGCGCAAACGCGGTGGCGAGCAACAGGAGGCGGTAGCCGCACCTCATTGCGAGCCCCCCTCATCCGACGTTGCTGCGTCATCCGATGCTGGCGCGTCATCCGATGTTGCCGCGATGTCATAAATGGCCGCCAGGGCAAAGCGAGCCTGGATCATGTAGATGTCCAGCCGGTCTTTTTGGGTCTGCAGCTCTTCGACCGCAATTTCCTGCAGAAAATCCCGCTGCTGCCCAAGTGCCGAATCGACGCGCGTGAGCATGCCGTCGATGCGCGGCGCCAGGCCGTCAACACGCTCACGCAGCGCCGCATAGCGCTGCGGCTCGGTACGCATGGTTTCCTCGATCTTGCGCCGCGCCCGCTGGGCCTCGATCAGGGCCTCGCCCGTATCCTGCAGGTCATAGGCGATGCCGGTCAGACGGTCGCCGAAATCGCGTTCGAGATTCCACTGCAGCACCCCCTTGATGAGATCGATCTTGTCGCGCACGTCCGCGGCGCCCTCGACATCCGACTGCACCGCCGCATTGTTCTCGATGGTCGTCACTTCCTGCCACATCTCGAATTCGCGGTCGTCGGCCAGCGCCAGCCAGTCGGTGTCTTCCTGCACGTTGCCAAGCACCCCATCCAGCACCAGCTTGTCCTGGACGAAATCATCGAGTCGCGAAAGCTCCAGCGAATCGCGTACGTAGGCGAGACTCCTGGCGAACTTCTCGAGCTGCGTCTCGAGCATGTTGTCGTAAACATCGACGTTATTGCGCCAGGTATCAAGATTGTGATGTAAGTACCTGAGATCTCGATAGTTCTTCAGACCTTCCTGGAATCTGTTGGTCGCCAGAAGGTGGTAGAGATAGCTGCTCTCGGTCCCCTGCGGCAAGGTATCGAGGCTCCAGAACCAGCCGGCACCGTCGAGGCGATCCTGCTCGAAAAACGTCTCAAAAAACTCGCCGGACCGGATGCGGCCGATCGCCTGGTCGATGCGCGTCGATTCCTCGGTGAATGCCTCGATCGCATTGATGTAGTTATCCGCTGCCTGGCTCAGCGAATCGAGTTGCGACATCGCATACGGGATCGCGAGCATCGATTCCTGCACGGCAGGATCGAGCAGGTCGCGTCCGCGCAGCTCCATCCAGGGCACGAGCGCACGGCTGTATTCTTCCATTTCCGCATCGGCCCAGCCGACGCCGAGCAGGGCCTTGTTGGAGAACGGGCCCTCGAGGCGCACGCGCTGCAGCGGTTCCCTGGCCGCCGCGGCCTGGCCGTCCTGTAACAGCGCATAACCGAGGGCGAGGTTCGCCTTGTCCCGCAAGGCGGCCATTTCCTCGGTGAACGGCTGCATCCGGCCGATCTCGTCGAGCAGGCTGATCGCCTCGGCGACCCGTCCGCTGCGCACCAGCGCGACGCCGATATTAAACTTGGCGTATGACGACCATTCGGTCGGGTCCTGAAAGTCGCTGAGTCTCGCGATCGCCGTATCGTAATCACCGGCCGCAATGCGAATCTGCGCATCGAGCAGCCGTGCCTCGCTCGCGAGATTTTGCGGCAACGCGCCATCGATGTTGTCCAGCGCCTCGCGCGCCCGGTCCAGATAGCCGCGCTGATACCAGATCTTGGCGAGGAAGAACCAGGTCCGGTTGCGCTGGTCCGGTGCCACGTTGCCAGCGAGGATGCGCTCGAAAATATCAGCCGCCTCGAGGTGGTGGCCGTAGGAAAGGTACATCCCGCCGAGCAGGAGTTCGGCCTCCTCGCTGTGCTCCTCCAGCTGCTCTCGTTCCATGGCCGCGAGCAGCCTGACGATCGCCGAGAAATAGTCTTCCTGGTAGAAGTGGAACAGCACGTCGCCATAGTGCGGGTCCTCGATGACGACCGGTTCCGGTTCGGACGCGGTCGGTAATCTCGAGTTCGAAATACTTCGCACCGATGCCCTTGTCGAACACCGTCGTCGCGCCGCGCCGATAATCTCGCACGTTCGGGCCCTTGCCAGTGAAGATTGCGACAAATTCGTGTTCGCCGGTCTTGAGGTTTGCAAGATGCAGGCGCTGGACGCCACCGCGAGCCAGCGCGTCTGCCTCGCGGGCAGTGTAAAGGTAATTCGCGACCTCCTTGCCATCGATCGTCAACTGGACGGAATCGAGTTCGAAGTATTCGCCGACATCCATCGAGACGAAGAAGGCAACCTGCGAATTCGCCGGGAACAACAGCTCTTCCTCGAGCAGGAACAGGTCCCGGTTGAGATCCAGGACCTCCTTTTTCAGCGTCTGCACGTCTTCGTCGAGCGCCCGGAACTCCTCGCGTGACCGGGCCTCCTCTGCCGCCGCCTCACGGGCCGCCTCGGTAATCTCCTCCGACTGCACGGCGTCCTGCGCGGTCACGACGGCACTCGTGCCGAGGAGCACCGCGGCAAGGAGCGTGATGAATGTCTTGGTCACATTATTCTCTCAACAGTGTACGAATCTGGTCCAGGTACTTGTCCTCGTACCCGGGCTTGTAGCCATGATGCACGTAGCGCACGGTTCCCTGGCGGTCGAGGATTACGGTCACCGGCATTGCCTCGACGTCATAAAGCTTGCTGACTTCCTTGCGCGCATCGAACAGCACCGGAAAACCGACGCCGAGTTCGTCGACCATTTGCATGGCTCGACTGGAGTCGTCGTCGATATTGACTCCGAGCAAGTTGAAGCCCACGCGTTCGTAGCGATCATACAATTCGTCCAGCAACGGCATCTCTTGTCGACACGGCCCGCACCAGGTCGCCCAGAAGTTGATCATGACGACGTTGCCGCGATACTCGGACAGCCGCAAATTATCGCCGCTGGCGCTGCGCAGCGCAAAGTCTGGCGCCGTCCGCCCTTCCAGGCTGCTGGCCGCCAGACTGGATGCCGCAAGTGCACTGAAAACCAGCGCAATAATCGTCTTCTTCAGTCTCATCGAATCGTTCCGTCGTGTTGCCTGCCTGTATCCTTCCATTGGAGTGCATCCCGTTTGGCCTCAGTCGACCACGAATGGTGACAGCGACGGCGGATGGGGGCCGTGACAATCGTCACAATTGCCCAACTTCCCTTCAACATAATCCCGGCGCCTGCGGGTCGCCTTGGCAACACGTTATCGGTAGAGATTACGTCAAATCCGGTCGATACCCAATACCCTTGCACTGTCGTGTCAATGTATTCATGTTCTGTTTGTATCAGATTGAATCAAAAGCGAAAAACCGTCTGCAATCAGCGACACTGTCGGCGCGCGGGAGCCTAATCCTCGTCCTGCGCGCCGGGTGGCTCCAGCCCGGCTGAATAGAACAGGCGGCCAGCGGCGTCGATGACGATGCTCTCGTAATCGGGCAGCGTCCCGATCAGCCTGAGCCCCTGCTCGACTCCCATCACAAACACGGAGGTCGACAGGGCATCGGTAATCACGGCGTCCGGGCCGATAACAGTGGCGCTGTGCACGCCGGTCGCCGGTTCGCCGGTACTCGGTTTGATGATGTGGTGGTAGCGGACGCCGTCCTCGTCGAAGTAGCGCTCGTAGTCGCCCGAAGTCGAGACCGCCTCGTCGATGAGCGGCACGGAAATGGCCACCTCGCCGTCTTTGCGGGGGTCGCGGATACCGATCATCCAGGGGCGGCCGCGACGGTCGCCCAGCAGCCGCGAGTCGCCACCGGCGGTCACAACCGCATGTTCGATCCCGCGGCTCCGCAACACCTCGATGCCACGCTCGACGACGTAGCCCTTGGCAATGCCGCCGAGATTGATGCGCACTCCCTTGCGCGCGAACGAGACGGTGTGGGCAGCGCGATCGAGATTGATCAGGCGGTAATCTATCAGGCTCTTTTCGGCCTGCACCGTCGCCGGGTCGGGGCGCTCCCGCTCCCGGAAGTCGTAGTGCTGCCCGACGCTGTCATAGGTGATGTCGAAGGCGCCCCGAGTCAGCAGCGAAATATCGAGCGAGCGCTGAATCAGGTCGAAGAGCTCGTTCCCTGCTACGACCGGCGCGGTCGCCGCTACCCGGTTGATCTTCGAGATCTCGCTGTCGTCCTTGTAAGTGCTCATCAGCCGATCGATGCGCGCGGCCTCGGCGAACACATCCTCGAGCGCCCGGTGGCCGGCATCGTCGTCCTCACTCCACAGGTAAACGCTCACTTCCGTACCCATCAGCGGCCGGGCATCGGAAATCCACCCGGCCGACGCCACGGAGCTGACGATCGAGAGTGCCACGAAAAGGGCGCAGGGCATTCCCGGGAACACGGCTAGTCTTGGCTCAAGCACGGGGTTATCCTTGGGATTACAAAACGACAACAAGGAGCGGGACAGTGACTTCATTCCTGATTTTTCTGGCGATCATCGCCGCCATTGTCTTCTGGGCGATCTCCATATACAACCGGCTGATCAACGAACGCAACCGTGTGCGCAACGCGTTCGCCCAGATTGACGTGCAGCTGACGCGGCGCCACGACCTGATCCCGAACCTTGTCGAGGCGGTCAAAGGCTACATGAAGCACGAACGCGAGACGCTCGAAAACGTCATCAACGCGCGCAATGCCGCCCAGTCGGCCCTTGAAGCGGCCAAGGCTGATCCCGCGAATGCGAAGGCCATCGAGGACCTCGGCGCCAGCGAGGGTGCGCTGGGCGCCGCCCTGGGCAGGTTATTTGCGCTGTCGGAGGCCTACCCCGATCTCAAGGCAAACGAAAACATGATCCAGTTCCAGGAAGAGCTCACGACGACCGAGAACAAGGTTGCCTTCTCGCGCCAGGCCTTCAACGATGCGGTCATGAGCTACAACAACACGGTCGAGAACTTCCCGAACAACATCATTGCCGGCATGTTCCAGTTCGAACAGGCGAGCTTCCTCGAGATCGAGTCCGAAGAGAAGCGCGAGGTGCCGGACGTAGCGTTCACCTCCTAAGCCGCTTTTGCTGGCGTGAATTTTTTCGAGACCCAGGATCGGGCCCGCCGGACGACCCGGCGCCTCGTCATCGCCTACATCATTGCGACGTTGCTCATCGTCGCAGGTGTAACCCTGATCGTCGGCTTCTCGCTGTACACATTCACCGACGCCCAATATGCCTACACGCCCGAACAGTTTGCCGAAAGCAACGTTGGCATCCTGGCTGCGGCGGCACTGATTACGGCCCTCGTCATCGTCGGCGGCAGCCTGTTCAAGACTGCCGTACTGTCGTCGGGGGGCGGAGCCGTGGCAAGACAGCTGGGCGGAACCCAGGTCTCGTCCGACGTGACCGACCCGCTGCGCCGCCGCCTGCGTAACGTCGTCGAGGAGATGTCCATTGCATCCGGCGTCGCGGTCCCCGAGATCTACGTCCTCGAGCGGGAAGCCGGCATCAACGCGTTCGCGGCCGGTTCTTCTCCCAACGACGCCGCGGTCGCCGTGACGCGCGGTGCTCTCGAGATGCTCGATCGCGACGAGCTGCAAGGAGTCATCGCCCACGAATTCAGCCACATCCTCAACGGCGACATGCGGCTCAATATCCGGCTCATGGGCGTTCTGTTCGGCATCATGGTCCTCGCGCTGTTCGGCCGCTTCATCGTGCGCGGCGTGTACTATGGCGGGAGTTCGTCCAGTCGTCGTGACGGTGGCGCAGCCGCGATTGTGATCATAGGCTTCGGCCTGCTGATCCTCGGTTACATCGGCATGTTCTTCGCACGCATCATCAAGGCAGGCGTCTCGCGGCAACGTGAGTACCTGGCCGACGCCTCTGCCGTACAGTTCACGCGCCAAACCGAGGGCATCGCCAACGCGCTGAAGAAAATCGGAGGCTACGGCCACGGATCCCGCATCGAAGCGACGGATCCCGAGGAAGTCAGTCACATGCTGTTCGGCTCCGGTGCGCGGCTCGCGGGGCTGTTCGCGACGCATCCGCCGCTGGTCGAGCGCATCCAGGCGCTGCAACCGAATTTCCGGGAAAGCGATTTCGCGCCGGTCGACCGGCGCACGGCGCAGCACGCCGGAAGCGAGTTCGGCGATGCTGTACGCGGCTTCGCGCCCGGTATTGCGGCGGTCGAAGTGCCTTACCAGCCCGCGTCCCTCGCCGAGACTGTCGGCAACCCGTCAGAACGACACGTGCGCTATGCGCGACAGTTGCGGGAGTCGATCCCCGAATCCCTCTACAGTGCTGCGCATTCGAGCGAGTTCTCCTATCTGCTGGTGATCGCACTCGTGCTCGACAGTTCCGGCAAGGTCGTCGATCGCCAGTTGGCCATTGCCCGGGACCAGATGGGCCCCCAGCGAGCCCGGCTCCTGCGACGGTACTACGAAGACCTGCAGATGATCGGCGTCGAATACCGCCTGCCGCTGCTGGAGATCG